>JBBRKS010000017.1:0-40162 GCA_038231775.1 Rhodobacterales bacterium
AGTTCGATCAGCGCGTTGGCCGGGTCCCACGCGGCCCAGCACAGGGTCAGGTCTTCGGCATGGGCAGCCGTCGTGCCGCCCATCCCCGCAACGACAGCCAGCGCTGCCGAGGTCTTCAAGAGTCTCGCTTTCATTTTTGATTCCTCCCGGTTCAAGGTCACGGCCTCCTCGCCGCGACTCTTTGTCCTCAGGCAAGCGTATGTGAGGTACGTACCTCATGGCAAGTGGTTTTTGAGGTACGTACCTCAATATTGTTTACAGCCCCCGCGATTTAAGCGAGAACGAGGAAAAGGGGAACGGCATGCGACCGACGACCAAGGATCTGGCCAAAGAGGCGGGCGTCAGCCTTGCAACGGTGGACCGTGTCCTGAACGACCGCACGGGGGTGCGCGGCGATACGGTCAAGCGCGTGTCAGAGGCCATTGAGAAGATTGGCTTTATCCGCAACATTTCTGCCGCCAATCTGGCCCGGTCAAAAAGCTACCGGTTTCTGTTCCTGTTGCCGCGCACCGGCGATCAGTTCCTGTTCGAACTTCTGGCGCGGATCGGCGAGGTCAACGCGGCCTTCGGGTCAGAAGCGATGCGGGCCGAAGTGGCGCAAATCCACGAAAGCGATCCGCACCAGATTGCGAATTTCCTTGAGGCGCTGGACCCGGATACTGTCGACGGCGTGGCGCTGATGGCCCCCGAATCGCCACAAGTCCGTGACGCCAAGCTGCGGCTGGAACGGCGCGGCATCGAAACGGTGGCCTTCATCTCGGGTCAGATCACCAGTGATGAGGATTTTGTCGGGATCGACAACCACGCGGCGGGGGCGACAGCGGGCCGTCTGATGGGCCGCTTTTCCGAACGACGGCCCGGCAAGGTTCTGGTCATAGCCGAGACGATGCATTCGCGTGACAGTCTGGAACGGCGTCTGGGGTTTGATGAAGTCGTCAACGCCGATTACCCCGACCTGACCGTTCTGCCCTCGCTTGAAACGCGCGGCGAAGCCGAACGTACCGACCAGATCATCCGCAGCACCTTTGCCCGCAACCCCGATATCCGTGGCGTTTACATCCTAAGTTCCGAGGCGCGGGTGCCGTTGCAGACCGTAACCCAACTGACCAAGGCCGGGCAAAGTCTGGTCATTGCCCACGAACGCACGCCGTTTACCGAAGCAGCCCTTCTGTCACGCCAGATTGACGCGTTGATCACTCAGGACCCCGGCCATCTGGTGCGCAGCGCTGTGCGCATCCTGCGCGCCCGCTGCGACCGGCGCGAAATTCTGGCTAGTCAGGAAAAGATCCGGATTGAGATTTTGTTCGCCGAGAACCTTTGAGACCGGCGTGAAACCAACCGGCAAAAGGCCACTAGGTGTTGGCGCTTGGATCGGCACGGCATCCAGCCGCAACGCCCCAAACCCCAAGCAGCTATACAGCCTTCAAAGTGCGACCAGATGGCCGTCGCCAATATCCTTCAGCGTCAGTTTGGTCGGCCCCTGACCCTGCGGGTGAACCGGGCTTGGAACCTCTCCGGCCAGTCGGGCATTCGGGGCGCGCATGTGGGTCGGGTCGGGCACCGGAACAGCCTCGATCAAACGCCGGGTATAGGGGTGTTGGGGATTACCAAAGACCTGAGCCCGCGTGCCTGTTTCCACGATCTGGCCCAGATACATCACGCCAACCCGATCAGAGATGTTTTCCACCACAGCCATATCGTGGCTGATGAACAGGTAGGCGATGCCAAATTCTTGCTGCAAGGCACGCAAAAGATCAAGAACCCGCGCCTGCACCGAAACATCCAGCGCCGAAACGCTTTCATCGGCGATCACCACCTGCGGGTTCAACGCGAGGGCGCGGGCGATACAGATGCGCTGACGTTGCCCGCCAGAAAATTCGTGGGGATAGCGGTCAAGCTGGCTGGCCTCTAACCCCACACGGGCGAACAGATCGGCGGCTTTGGCGCGGCGGCTGGCGGCATCGCCAATCGCGTGGATCACAAGCGGCTCACTCACCAGATCGGCGACGCGCATCCTTGGGTCCAGCGCCGCCATCGGGTCCTGAAAGATCATCTGAACATGGCGGCGCAGGGCTTTCTTGCCAGCAATATCAAGCTCTGACAGGGCAAGGCCTGCGACCTCGATCCGGCCTTGGTGGGGCACAAGGCCGACAATCGCCTTGGCAATCGTTGACTTGCCGCAGCCGGATTCGCCGACCAGCGCAAAGGTTTCGCCCTTGCGGATATCAAGCGAAACCTGCTCGACCGCGTGAACCTGATGGGTGATCCGGCCGAAAAACCCGCCGCGCATCGGAAAGTGAACGCTGACATCTGACAGGCGCGCCACAACCTCTGCCGCCGGTTCGGGCCGATGAGCTGCGGTGCCCATGCGCGGCACGGCGGCAAGCAGGGCCTTAGTATAAGGCTGCTGAGGCTGAGCGAACAGGCTGCGGGTCGTGGACGTTTCAACCTGCGCCCCGTTCTGCATCACAACAACTCGGTCGGCCATTTCCGCGACCACACCCATGTCGTGCGTAATCAGGATGATGGCGGTGCCAAGGTCGCGTTGCAGGTCGCGCAACAGGTCCAGAACCTCACGCTGAACCGTGACGTCAAGCGCTGTGGTCGGCTCATCTGCAATCAGAACCTCGGGGCGCAGGGCAAGGGCCATGGCGATCATCACGCGCTGCCGCATCCCGCCCGACAGTTCGTGGGGGTACTGGTCCAGCCGACGTTCGGGTTGCGACAGGCGCACGGCGTGCAGCACGTCCAAAGCGCGGGCGCGGGCGTCGGGGCGTGAGATCAGGGTGTGGGCCCGGATCGCCTCGGTCAGTTGGGCACCCACCGACATGACCGGATTCAACGAGGTCATCGGCTCTTGAAAGATCATTGCCATGCGGTCACCGCGCAGGGCACGCAACTTGTGTTCGGCCAAGTGGGTCAGGTCGGTTGCACCAAGCCTGACCGAACCCGCACTGATCGCGACATTTGGCGGCAAAAGGCCCATGATGGCCAGCGACGTGATCGACTTGCCCGACCCGCTTTCACCCGCAATCGCAAGGGTTTCGCCTTTGCCCAGCGTAAAGGAAAGATCGCGGACCAAAGGTTTCAGCCCCTTATCGGTTGCAACCGAAACCGTCAGGTTCTGAACCGACAAAACCAGCGTGTCCGGTGCCTGTGCGGCACCGGAGATTGGCAATTGCGCCGTCATTCAAACACGCAGCGCGGGAAGTAAAAGCTGACAACCCAGTTCGGCATGTCGACGATTTCGGATATCCGCAGATCACCGCAGGTCGAGACCAGCATATAAGCCTCGACCGCCGCCATGCCGCGTGTGGCGCACAGGAAGTCGACCATGCCGGACACCGCATCGCGAGACGCGCTCATCAGATCGGGGCCGATGCCGGTGGTCACCTCGTATCCTTTGGCATCCAGATGGCGGGTGACCGGGCCGGGCGTGGTGAAGCGCGGAGTTTTCAGGGCGTAGTTCTTCACCAGGTCCAACGTCAGAACCACATCCATCGGGCTTTCTATGGCGGTGCCACACACCTCGCCATCGCCTTGGGCGGCATGGGTATCCCCCACGCTGAACAGGGCACCGGCCACCTCAATCGGCAGATACAGGACAGTTCCGGCGTTCAGATCGCGGATATCCAGATTGCCTCCAACCCGCCGGGGCGGAACCACCGAATGATGGCCCATTTCCGCAAGCGCGTTGCCGATGGTGCCCGCGAAGGGCTTCAACGGCACCCGTGCCTCACGCCCATACAAAGCTGGCCCCATCTGGCCGGGATCATAGGACCAGATGTTCAGGGCCGGGTCGGTGAACTGGTCGGCCAGCAGGCCAAAGCCCGGGATGTTCGCTGTCCAGCCAAAGCCACGCCCCTCAAACGCACGGGGGGCAAAGCTGTCGATGGTGATTTTCAGCACGTCGCCGGGTGCGGCACCCTCAACATAGATCGGACCGGAGACCGGGTTGATCTTGCCGAAATCCAAGGCGCTGACATCGGCCAAGGTGGAGGACGGGCCAAGTTGGCCCGCCGAACTGTCGTTGCAGTGGAACAGGATGGTCGACCCCGGTTCCACCCGTGCGGCCGGGACAAAGGAATTGTCCCAGCCGAAGTGATGCTGCGCCCCGTGGATCGTATAGTTGCAGGCTTTGCACATGGTCTCAGGGCTTCACATAGATGTAGTCGAAATTGACCGGCGTCGCGACCGGATCGGCGTAAAGGGCGCTGGCACCGCCCAAACGAGGAGAGTGCATGGTGTAGCGGGTTTCGTTGAACACCGGGACCCACGGCGCGTCAGCCATGACTTTGCCCATGATGGCCGACCACGCCTTCATCCGGTCAGCCGTCTGGGCCGGATCGGTCATCGCATCAGCGGCGGTGGCTGCGGCATCAAGGTCCTTGTTGCAGTAATGCGCCCAGTTCCAGCCACCCGGATCAGCGGCCTGACACGACAGGATCGGGCCAAAGAAGTCAGACGGGTCAGGAAAGTCTGCAGCCCATGCCATGCCACCGGACCAGATCATCGGGGCCGAGGTCGGCTCTCCGCCAGCCTGAATGACGTTGGCCTGCGCCAGCGACTGAATCGCGGCTTTGACGCCAATATTGGCAAGGTCTTGCTGGATGGCCTGTGCGATGCGCGGATTCGGGTCGGTGTTGTAGACGAACAACTGCGTTTCAAAACCGTCCGCAAAACCCGCTTTGGCAAGCAGCGCCTTGGCCGCGGCCGGGTCATAGGCAAAGCCTTTGAAATCAGGATCGTAGCCCGGCATTCCGGGCGGCAGAACCTGACCCGTGGGTGTGGCGCGCCCGTTGATGATTTGCGTAATCCGGTCCTTGTTGATCGCCATGTTGATGGCTTCACGCACCTCAAGCTTGTCAAACGGGGCCACGTTCAGGTTCATCGTGATGTAGCCGGTCTGCAGGCTGGCCTGGCTGACAACCAGTGCCTTCTGCGCCGGATCGGCCATCACTTCGGTGAACTTGGCAGGCGGGATGCCGTCGCCCGCAATGTCAATCTCACCCTTTTGCAGGCGCAGCAGGGCTACAACCGGTTCTTGACCGACCTGAAAAGTGATCTTGTCCAGATAGGGTTCGCCTGCGCGCCAGTAGTCGGCATTGCGTTCAAAGACCAGTTGCTGGCCAAGCGTCCAGTCGGTCAGCTTGAAAGCGCCGGTGCCGACCGGGTGCTTGCCGAAATCGGCCCCAGACGCCTCGACCGCCTCTTTCGCCACGATGTAGCTGAAGTTCAACGCCATGACCTGCAGGAACGTCGCATCGGGCCGGTTCAGCGTGATTTCGACGGTCAGCGGGTCAACCACCTTGACGCCTTCAAGGTTGGTGGCCGACCCGTCAGCCATCTTGTCATAGCCCTTGATCGAGCTGAAAAAGCCAG
This sequence comes from Rhodobacterales bacterium, assembly GCA_038231775.1. Taxonomy (GTDB): domain Bacteria; phylum Pseudomonadota; class Alphaproteobacteria; order Rhodobacterales; family Rhodobacteraceae; genus Stagnihabitans. The sequence goes on from JBBRKS010000017.1 coordinate 5,383, forward strand.
CCCCCGGCGATTGCGTCGCAGGCAGCGTCACGCGGTCAAGCGAGTATTTCACGTCATCCGCCGTCATCGCACGCCCGTTGGTGAACTTGACCCCGGCGCGCAGATGGAAGGTGAAGGTCATGCCGTCTTTTGAGACGTCATAGCTTTCGGCCAGACCGGGGCGCAGGGTGGTTGTACCGGGAACATAATCCATCAGCCCGTCAAACAGCGACTTGATCATCGACCAGTTCTGCCAGTCATAACCAATCGCCGGGTCAAGGGTGGCGACATCGTCGTGATAGGTGACGGTGATCTCTCCACCCTGCTTGGCAGCCGGGTCAGGGGTGTAATCTTGCGCCAAGGCGGGCACGGAAAGCGCCAGCACAAGGGCGGTAGAGGCCAGAAGTTTCTTCATTTTGTATCTCCTGTTGGGTCAGCGGATCTTGATGCGGGGGTCGATGAACGGGATGATAAAGTCGGCCAGAAGGTTGCCGATGACGATGGCCACGGCAGACACCAGCGTCACCGCCATGATGATCGGAATGTCGATGCGCTGGATCGCCTGCCACGCCAGTTGTCCGATGCCGGGCCAAGCAAAGACGCTTTCGACCACGACAACGCCGCCCATGAAAACACCGATGTCGATGCCGATCATCGCGATCACCGGCAGGATGGCGTTGGGCAACGCGTGACGCAGCACGACACGGGCGCGGGTCAGGCCTTTGGCGCGGGCGGTGCGGATGAAGTCTGCTGCCATCACCTCGATCATCGAAGACCGCATCATGCGGGCGTACCAACCCGACCCGAGGATGCCCAGTGTGACGGCGGGCAGCACCAGATGCCGGAAAGTGCCGTAGCCGCCAACCGGAAACCAGCTGAGTTGCACGGCAAAGACATACAGCAGCAACAGGCTGACCACGAATTGCGGGGCAGAAACGGTGACAAAAGAGGTCATCATCAGGATCTGGTCGGTAAAACGGCCCTTGGTCAGGGCGGCAGCAATGCCCATCGTCAAGCCCAGCGCCAATTCGCAGGTGATCCCGGCGGCCATCAGCAAAAGCGTTGCAGGCAGGCGCGAGGCGATAAGTTCGGCCACTTGGGTCTTTTGCAGATAGCTGCGCCCGAAATCGCCGTGCAGCAGACCGCCAAGATAGCGCAGGAATTGCGCGATGAAGGGTTGGTCCAACCCCAGTTCACGCCGGATGTTGGCGACGGTTTCAGGGCTGGCCGAACGACCCGCGATCTGGCGGACCGGATCAGCGGGCAGAACATACAGCAGAAAGAAGGTGATGAACGCCACGCCCAGCAGGATCAGGGCCGACTGGATCAGACGGCGCAGCAGGTAACTTGCCATCAGCCGCGCCCCCTTTGCGTCGGGTCCAGCACGTCCCGCAAGGCATCGCCAACCAGATTGAAGGCCAAAGCCAGCAGGATGATGGCCGCACCGGGAATGAACACCAGCCACGGCGCGGATTGAAAATAGGTCTGGTTCTCAAAGATGATGTTGCCCCAGCTTGGGGTTGGTGGTTGGACCCCGACGCCAAGAAAAGACAGCGTCGCCTCTAGCAGCACGGTGGTCGAGATGCCCAGCGTGCCCCAGACGATGATCGTGGGCAAAAGGTGCGGCAGGATGTGGTGGATCAGGATACGCCCGGTGCCAGCCCCCAAGGTCCTCTCGGCTGCGATGAAGTCACGGGTCGCAAGAGAGGAGGTCTCGGTATAGATCACGCGGGCGGTCTGCACCCAGTTGACCAAAGCAATGACCAACGCGACGATCCAGAGTGAGGGTTGGAAAATCGCCGCCAGACAAATGGCCAGCAACAGGGCCGGAAACGCCATCATCAGATCGGTAAATCGCATCAGGGCTGCGCCGATCCAGCCCTTGAAATAGCCGGCGAGCAGGCCGACGATGGTGCCGATCAGCAGCGACAATCCGTTCGCAACCACGCCAATAATCAGCGAGGTTCGCGCCCCGTACAGAATGCGCGAAAACAGATCGCGACCCAAAAGATCCGTGCCGAACAGATACACGGATGACGGGGCCATCGGGGCACCCTCCAGCGTCAAGCCGTCAAACATCTGCTCATCCGGCGCATGTGCGACAATGTAAGGGGCCGCCAATGCCCCGCCGACAACCAGCGCTATGACCACCAACCCAAGCACGGCCAGCTTGCGGCGCAGCAGGCGGCGGATCGGTCCCGCCGGGCGGGTAGGGTCAGCCGCGACGAACGCCATCGGTGTCCTTTCCGGCGGCAACCACGCGGGCGGCGGCCTCCTCCAGCGTCACGCGCCACGCCATCGCCATCTGGCGCAGGCGGGCGTAGGCCACTGTCTCAGTCTCGCCCTGTGTGGCAAGCAGGGTCACGGCGCGAATGACAGTCTGGCGTTCCCCCAAGCGGCGGCGCAGACCGGCAATCTCATCACTCAGCGCGGCCTGGGCGTCAAAAGCGGCGCGGGCCACCAGCAACGTCGCATAACCCCCATTGTCGCCGACCGGTTTGAGCATCTGCGCATGGGCACCCGCCTCAAGCAACCACTCTATCCGACCGGGCGCCTCTGACCCGATCAGCGCGATCATCGGCATCGGAGACGCGCCGGGACCCCACGGAAACTGCCCGTCATGCCCCATATCCGCGTCAAAGAAGATGAAGTCGGCTGCCAAAGCGCTTGCGTCAAGATCAGGCCAGACCTGCGTGACATGAAGCCCGATGGCGGATAGCTGGCGGGTCAGGGCCTGCACGGTTGGGTGCGGGCGGTGCAAGATGATCGCCACAGCGCCACCAAGATTGTGGATGCGCAACGGGCGTTTCATGATACGACCCGAAGCTGGGGGGCAACAGGGTCGCGGCTGCGCGTCAGATAGGGGTCTCCAGCCAATTCACCCCTATGCTGGATGACCCGGAAAGCCCCGTGTTCGACACGCGCGATCAGCACGGGCAGGCGAGTGTGGTGGGTTTCAGGGTCAATGATGCCCCCCGCCCCGTCCAAAAGGTCCGACAGGCCATTCGCCTTAGGATTAAGCGACAACAACCGGGCGAGTTCGCGCACAGCAACAAAGGTCGCAGCCTCGTGCGACGATCCAAAGCTGCCACCGGGCCAACCCTGCTGGCCGCGGAAATAGGGGCCAGCGGCAACCAGCCCCTCGGCACGGTCGCCCAAAGCGGGCAGTTCCGCCTCTGTCAGGTTGCACGACAGGACCGGGCAGCGCGATGGATCAAACGCCGCATCTTCGGTCCCAAGCACCCGGTAGGCCGCCATGAAGTCATAAGACGACGGACCGATCAGCGAGTTCAGGATGAAATCAGGACGGCAGGCGCGGATTTCTTCGATCATTCTTGCCACATCGGTTGACCCTATCGGCAGATAACGCTCGCCCAGCACCCGGCCACCGGCGGTCTGCACGATGTCGCGGGCAAGACGGTTGATCTCCCAGCCCCAGATGTAGTTTGACCCGGTCAGATAGGCGCGTTTGCCGTGCGCTGGCAGGACCCAGTCCAGCAGCGGCAAAAGGTGCTGGTTCGGGCAGGCATGGGTGTAAACGACATGGTCAGACGCCTCAAACCCCTCATAGGGCACGGTGTACCACAAGGTGCCGCCCAGTTTTTCCAGGATCGGGATCACTTCCTTGCGGCTCCATGACGTCACACAGCCGACGACGTGGCGGGCGGAAGTGTCGCGCAAAATCTGGGCGCACATCGGGGCGTACAGGTCAATATTGCCACCGGGGTCACGCTCGACCGGGACAAAGCACAGGTCAAGATCGGGGTCAGCGTTGATATGGGCGATGGCCGACAAGGCACCGGACCGGCACGCCTCGCCGATCAGCGAATAGCTGCCGGACCGCGAATACAAAAGCCCCAGTTCGACGCGCCGCTTCATTGCCACCCTGACCAAAACAAAAGGCCCCCGCGCAGACCGTGGATGGTACTGCGCGCGGGGCCCTGATGCCACACCGGCTTTCCGCCGTTCATGATGCCTGATGGATACCGGCGCGGTGCCAACCCGTCAAGGCGCGCAAAGGGTCCAACCGCTGCGCTGTCTGGCAAAAGGCATGCGTCCGGCGCATTTTTACGCATCAGGGATCTGGAACCCGGCAAACGCCTGCGGCGCCTATCTGCGGCCAATCGCCTTGCGGCCCAAGGCGCTGATCGAAACTGCCAGCAGGATGATCAGCCCGACCAGAACCTGACGCACATAGCTGTCGACCTGCAACTGCGTCAGGCCGTTGTCCATGATCCCCAGAACCAAGACACCCAGAACCGAGGCCACGACCCGTGGCTGACCGTGGCGTGTCACCGTCATGCCCAAAAACACGGCGGCGATGGCGTTCAGCATCAGCCCCTCACCCTGCGTCGGGTTCGCCGAAGCGACGCGTGAGGCATACATCAGCCCGGCAAGTGCTGCCCCTACGCCCGTAAACCCGTAGGCCGTCAGGCGCAGCAAGGTGACACGGACGCCCGCCAGCCGGGCCGCCTCGGCATTGCCACCAATCGCGTACAGACGGCGGCCATAGGTCGAAAGCTCCAGCACGACATGGACAAGGGCAGTGATGGCGATGGCAAGCACGGTCAGCCACGGCAACAGCACCGGCTTGTCGGCGATGCTGCCCAGCGGGACACCGGATTTGGCGAAATCCGCGAAGGATTGCGGGATGTCGCGGCCAAAGATCGTCTTGCCGCCCGACAGGATGAAAGCGCAGCCGGAATACATCGTCAAGGTCGCGAGGGTGGCGACAAACGGCAGAATGCCGATGACGCTGACCAACAGGCCGTTGATCAGACCCCCGGTCAGTCCCAAGACCAGCGCAGCCGCCACAGCCGCAGGCACCGACCAGCCTTGGACGAACAAAACTGCCGCCACAACTCCGGACAGGGATGCCATCGACCCGACCGACAGGTCAAAATCGCCGACCACCATCACCACCGTCATAGCCACTGCCACCACCGTCAGCATTGACACCTGTTGGGTGATGTTCAGCCAGTTGCGCGCTGTCATGAAGGTGTGCGGCAGCAGCGCCCAGAACACCGCAACGATGGCCGCCATGCCGATCAGCGTGCCGTACAGGCGCAAGAACCGGAGCATCAGGCAGCCTCCGCAGCATAGCACAGCGCCAGAAGCGCGCCTTCGGTCAGGCCCTTGGCCGGGATGATCTGCGTCAGACGGCCCGCGTGCAGAATGCCGATCCGGTCGCTCAGGCCGATCAGTTCCGGCAAATCAGAGGATACCAGAACCACCCCCACGCCCTGCTCTGCCAGCGCGCGGATCGTCGTGTAGATGTCAAACTTGGCCCCGACATCCACCCCTCGGGTTGGTTCGTCCAGCAGCAGAACCTTTGGCTGGCCAGCCAAGGCGCGGGCGAACAACACCTTTTGCTGATTGCCGCCCGAAAGCTCTGCCGTGGGTTGGTGGATGCCTTGCGCCTTCAACCGCACCCCTGCGGCAAAGCGTGTGACCATTTTGCCAAGGCCGGATGTCCCGACAAACCCGGCCCGCGACAGACCCGCCAGATGCGGCAGGGCTACGGTTTCCGACAAGGGCCTGTGCAGCATCAACCCCTCGGCCCGCCGTTCCCGGGGGACATAGGCCAGACCTGCGGCCCAACAGGCGGTCGGCGTCGTGCCAGGATCAGCGTCGTTCAGCACCACGTGGCCCTGTCGCGGCACCGCCCCGATCAACGCCCGCAACAGATGGTTGCGCCCGGACCCGGACAGGCCGGCAAGGCCCAGAATCTCACCCTGGCGCAGGGTAAAGCTGACATCGCGCAACGGGCCGGCGGACAGATTGCGCACCGCCAGCAGCGGGACATCGTGACCGACCTTGATGATTTGCGGGCTGGCCACAGGAAACAAATCCGCAAACTCCCGCCCCGTCATATCTGCGATGATCTGATCCCGGGATGTTTCCGGCGTGGCATGGGTTGAGACATGGCGCCCATCGCGCAGCACGGTCACGCGGTCCGACAGGCGAAAGACCTCGTCCATCCGGTGTGAGACGTACAGGATCGCATGACCGGCCGTCCGCAGCGTCAGGATCGCGCTGAACAGCCGCTCTGCCTCAGCCCCGGTCAGCGCGGCGGTCGGTTCGTCCATCACATAGGCCCAGGGGCGCGGACCTGTCGTCTCGATCAACGTGGCTGCAATGCGGGTCAGCATCTGATCGCCCGGGCCAAGATCACCCATCGCGGTGTCCGGGTCGATATGGGACACCCCCAGACGGTCCAGCGCTGCCCCAGCAGCCTTGCGCAGCGCTCGCCAGCGCACAAGACCAAAACCAAACGTCGGATAGGGCCGCGACAGGTGCATATTCTCGGCCACAGACATTGCGGGCACCACCTGCAATTCCTGATGCAGAAAGCGCAAACCTGCTCTTTCGGACTGTGCAGGCGAAGACAAAGCCACAGGCGCACCGTCCAATAGGATCACGCCCGCATCCGGCACCTCGAGCCCGGCCAGAATGCGGATCAGCGTGCTTTTGCCAGCGCCATTTTCCCCCATCAAGGCGTGCACCTCACCACTGCGCAAGTTCAGCGCCGCGCCGTCCAGCGCACGGGTCTGGCCGTAGGTTTTTACCACGTCCTGAAGGGAAAGCTGCGTCATCGGGTGTCCGGGCGGTTGAGGACGACAAAGCAGGCGGCGCACCAAACAGCGCCGCACTGTCAGATGCGCCAATGTCTATTCCTTGGCGTTGCCAGCCGTGACCAGCTTGGTCGGGACATAGATCACGTTGGCTTTCAGCACTTCACCCCCCAGCACGCGGGCAAGCGTATCCGCAGCCGTGGTGCCAATGCCCTTGAAGTCTTGCGCCACAGACGCCTCAAAATTACCAGCCGCCGCAATCGCATCACGCGCCTGTGGGTTGGCGTCGATGCCGGTGATCACGATGCCTTCGTTCTGACGGCCAGCCGCCTCGATCGCCTGCAACGCGCCCAAAGCGGGTTGATCCCACGCGGCCCAGACCGCCTTGATGCTGCCGGGGGTAGGATTGGCCGCCAGCAAAGCCTCCATCTTGGCGCGGCTGTCGGCGATGCCACCGTCCGAGACGTCCGGGGTGATCCGGTCCAATACCTTGATATCGGGGAAGTTCTTGAAGACAGCATCGGCGACCACACCGCGCACCTGCACCGGCGGGAAGGCGTCAAAGGTGAACATCACCACACCGCCAGATCCACCGATCCGGTTGGCGACATAGACCGAGGTTTCAGCCGCCATCTCGTAACCGTTCGAGGTGACGTTGGCCTTGATGCGCGGATCGGCCCCAGCATCCATGCCGACCACCGGAATATTCGCCGCCGCCGCCGCATCAAGCCCTGCCCCAATCTGCGCCGGGTCAACGTTGACAACGATGCCGTTGACACCCTGCGCCACAACATCCTCGATCCGCGAAATCACGGCAGCCACGTCGCCTTGGGTGTCGATCACATTGACCTCCCAGCCCAGTTCCTTGGCACGGGCCTGAAACGCCTCGACATAAAACTGCGTGCCGGGTTGCGACAGATAGGGCGTGATCACGGCGATCTTTTCGCCCTTGGCCATCGCGGCCCCGCCACCCAAAGCCGCAAGACCCGCCGCCAGAACAAATGCGCGACCCATGCCACGCCGCGTGATGTTGAATGCCATGTGATCTTCTCCCCTATCGTGCCGCTTGTCGGGTGTTGTGTCGCCGCAGACACCCTTGCACAGGGCAGAGTGTCAGGCCAAGTTGACGGCGTCCAGTGCTTTGAGGCACGCAAGCCGGGGTATCTGCGCGATGGAATGTCTGATCGGAATCGACATCGGCACCACTTCGGTCAAGGCTGTGCTGATCACGCTGGACGGGCAATGGGTGGCTGAAACCTCGGCCAGCTACCCGACCAACCGCAGCGGACCGGGGCTGGCCGAACAAGACCCGCAAGACTGGTGGCGGCTGGTGCTGGCTGCGTTGCAGGCGTTCGCGGGCAAGGGTCAAGTGCGCGCTTTGTGCCTGACCTCGCAGGTCAACACGCATGTCTTTGTCGATGCAGGTATGACGCCTTTGTATCCGGCCATCGTCTGGCAGGACGGTCGCGCTGCTGGGGCCGGGGCAGAGATTGACGCCCGCCTGACGGTTGACGAAAAGATCAAGGCCTTGGGTGCGCCGATCCCGGTTGATGCCAGCCACGCGCTGGCGCGGATGAACTGGATGGCGCAGACGCATCCCGATATCTGGGCGCGCACCGCCCATGTTCTGTTGCCGCGTGACTATCTGCTGGCGCGGCTGACCGGCGTGATCCGGACTGACCCCATGTCGTCGGTCGGGCTGGTTGGTCCGGATCTGACCTATGCCAGCGGGGTGATCGACCTGATGCCCGGCGCGGCTGCCCGCCTTCCACACCTGGCCGACCCTTTGGCGGTGGTGGGCGTGGTTCAGGATGGGCTGCCCATGGCCGGAACCCCGGTTGTGTTGGGCATGATGGACGCCTGGGCCAGCCTTTTGGGTCTTGGCGTGGTGCGCGACGGGCAGGCCATGCTGCTGTCCGGCACGTCAGAGGTTGCAGGTCTGATCTCGCCCATCGTCACGAATGAGTCGGGGGTGGTGACCTTTCCCCGCTGGGCCGGGATCACGCTGCACGCCGGGCCGACGCAGGCTGGCGGAGCCTCGCTTGACTGGCTCGCCCGCCTTTTGGGCCGCGGGGCGGAAGCGCTTGCTGCAGATGCAGCGCCGATCACCCGCACCTCTCCCTTGTTCCTGCCCCATCTGCAAGGCGAGCGCACCCCGTTTTGGGAGGCGAATTTGCGCGGCACCTTTGCCGGGCTGACCGGGGCCTGTGGTCCGCAGGAACTGGCAGCCGCAGTGCTAGAGGGCGTCGCGTTTTCAGGCCGTCTCGCGCTTGAGGCGCTGCAGCGGTCCGGGTCCTGCGTGCCTTACGAGATGCGCCTTGGTGGCGGCGGCGCGGTATCGGACCACTGGTGCCAGATCAGGGCTGATGCGCTGAACCGAAGTCTAAAGCGGGTGGCGGGCAAGGACCCCGGTGCCATTGGGGCGGCCCTGCTGGCCGGGGTGGGAAGCGGGGCGATGCCCAATCTGGCCATGGCGGCAGAGCGTCTGGTGCAGATTGACCGGGTGTTTGACCCCGATCCCACCGCTGCCGCTGTGGCCGAGCACCGATTTGCCCTGTGGCAAGACCTGATCCGCCAAGTGCGCCCGATCAACGCGGCCCTCGCAAGTTAAATCGGGACGTCGAAACGTCGGACTTGGTTTTCAGCGTTGATCACGCGACGTTTCCGAACCGCAGCTTCACGTTCAGACCCGCCCCGAAGCTTTCGGGCACACCTCGGTAGCCAGAGCAGCTTGATAGTGTTCCAATCAAACCTCATCCCGCCCCGGACACCCTACTCTGGCGGCACAAACTCTACCGCACGCGCCCACTGGATCAGCACCACGCAGCCGGTCTCGGACCAAACACTGTGGATGCTGCCTTCCGGGTTCAGGACAAGCGCGCCGGTGCCATAGGTGCCACGCTCGTCACTTTGGCTGCCCTCCAGCACAAGGATGGTTTCCAGACCGCGGTGCAGATGCCGGGGCACGCCAGCCCCCGGGGCATAGCGCAGCAGGGCCAACGCAGGCTCTCCGGTGACGATGGGGCTGATGTCAACGCCGTCGCGGAATGGTTGATAGACCGCCGCCCGCCAGCCATCGGGCAAGAAGCCCTCAATTGAAAAGGGATCAGACATCAAGCGCCTCCCGTATTTGCAAGGTTGACGCGGTCCTGCCGACGATGCCGCCCTGCGCGCGGATCATGTCAAGCGTGGCAGCCTTGAAGGCCGGAAAGTAGCTTTCCGTCGCATCCTCGGCCAAAAGACAATCAAAGCCCCGGTCATTCGCCTCACGCATTGTGGTCTGAACACAGACTTCGGTGGTGACACCGGCAAAGATCAGGGTGGCGATGCCAAGCCGTGCCAGATCATCGGTCAGCGAGGTGGCGTAAAAAGCCCCTTTGCCGGGTTTGTCGATCACGATTTCACCGGCCATGGGCGCAAGCTCTGGCACAATCGCGGCACCCGGTTCACCGGCGATCAGGATGCGTCCCATCGGGCCGGGGTCACCGATCCGCAGCGCAGGCGCGCCGCGCAAGCGCTTGGCGGGCGGACAATCGGACAGGTCGGGCAAGTGGCATTCGCGGGTGTGGATCACCGGCACGCCCGCCGCACGACAGCCCGCGATCAGGCTGGCCACGGTGGGGATGATGGCCTGCAACAGGGTCACATCATTGCCAAGGGCTGCGCCAAAACCGCCCGGCTCGATGAAATCGCGCTGCATGTCGATGACGATCAGAGCGGTGGTGGCGGGGTCGAACGCAAACGCAAAGGGCAGGGCAGCTTCGATCCGGGCCATCAGACATGCCCTCCCATATGGTGGCCAATCGTCGCAATATCGGCCTGAGCAGCGGCAGTTTCATAGGCGATGCGTCCCTCGGACATGACCAGAATACGGTCCGAAAGCTCCATCACCTCATCCAGATCCTCGCTCATCAACAGAACGGCGGCACCGGCATTGCGCGCAGCCATGATGCGCGCGCGGATTTCGGCCACAGCTGAAAAATCAAGGCCGAAGCAGGGGTTAGAGATGATCAGCAGCCGGACCGGCCCCGTCAGTTCCCGTGCCAGAACCGCACGCTGCACGTTGCCACCCGACAAGGCGGCAATCGGGCTGTCGAGTGAGGCGGTCTTGACCTTGAACGCCGCAACCAGGCCCGCGGCGGCACCCCGCATCTGTGCCCCAGCCAACCAGAACCCCGACACTGTGCCATCAAGGTCAAAGCTGCGGAAAGAGATGTTGTCGGACACGCTCATCTTGCCCGCACAGGCGTTGCGCAAGGGCTCCTCTGGCAGGTAGCGCACCGCCTGTTGCTGCGCCTCTGGCCGTGTCGCGTGATAAGGCTGGCCGTTGACCCGGATCTAACCCGAGGCGGGGCGCTGGCCGGTCAGAACCTCCATCAATTCCATCTGGCCATTGCCGGAAATCCCGGCGATGCCCACAATCTCACCCGCCTTGACGTGAAGCGCGTCGATCGAGATTTCCTTTAACCCCGACCGGTCGCGGGCCTTGACGCCCTGCACCATCAACACCTCTGCCCCGGCCTGACCCTCACGCGGTAAGGGCGTGCGGGCGGCAGCGGTGCCGATCATCATTGCTGCCATGTCGGAATGCGACAGGTCGGCCACCCTGCCCTGCCCGACCAGCCTGCCGCGCCGCAGGACAGAAACCGCATCCGCAAACGCCGTCACCTCGCGGAACTTGTGGGTGATCATCAGGACAGAGATTTCGCCCGCCTGACACAGGGCGCGCACATGGCCAAGCACCTCGTCCGCCTCATCCGGAGTCAGAACAGAGGTCGGTTCATCCAAGATCAAAAACCGGCGGCCAAGATACAGTTGCTTCAGGATTTCCAGCTTTTGCTTTTCGCCGGCAGCCAGCCGTGACACCGGCTGATCCAGCGGCACCGCAAACGGCATTGCCGCCATGAAGGCGTGCAAGGCCGTGCGTTCCCGCGCCCAGTTGATCACCGCAGGTGTATCCCTGCGGCTGATCACCAGATTTTCGGCGGCGGTCAATGACGGCACCAGCGTGAAATGCTGATACACCATGCCCAGCCCCAAAGCATGGGCGTCGCGTCGATCGGCAATCTTCGCCTCGCGCCCGCCGACGGCGATCTGGCCGGAGGTGGCGTGGTAAAACCCCATCATGCACTTGACGAGGGTGGATTTGCCCGCGCCATTTTCGCCCAGAAGCGCGTGAAAGCTGCCGGGCGCGACTTTGATCGACACATCCTCCAGCGCGGTAAATCCGCCAAAGCGCATGGTCATGGCGTGGGTCGAAACCTCAAGCGCGCCGGGAAGCGGGGTGTCCGCGCCAATGATTGTCATGTCAAACCTTTCGCTGCCCGCCGGGCGATCAGGGCAACCGGGCCGCCACCGTCAGGCCCCTGATGTTCCGCCCCGCCAGAGATATAAATGTCAGTCCGTCCGACCAGACCGGCCAGCGCCCCGCCGACAAAGGCCCGCGCATGGCGGGTGGCGGCGATGTCGCTGTCGTCCAGCATGGTGTGGCGCTGGCCCCGGATGTGGCCCGTCTGGCCCGGATCAGCCTTGGCCAAAAGGGCGACCAGCCGGGATTGGTCGGCAGGGGTCAGTTGGCCTTGGCAGGCAAAGCCAAGGTCAATCAGCACTTTTCGCACCGGGGTGATGTCGATGGCATCTGCCATCACCGCATGGCCGATCACCAGATCGCCCGACCAGTCAGCACTCATCCCCAGCACCACAATCTCGTGGCCCATCAGTTCGATCCCGGCTGAGGTGCTGGCGCGTGACGACCAGACCGAAGTGTTAATCCCGATGGCAACCGTCGCCGCCTGATCGGGCGAAATCTCTGCCAACGCCACCGCCACCCCTAGGGCCGAGGCGCCGCGCGACAAAGCCATGGATTTCAACGTGTCCTTGGTCTGGCACGGGCCTTTGGCCGCAGCGATCCGGGCGGCGGTCAGTAGCGGGCACTTGATCTGAACGAAATGCACATCCTCGGGCCGGGCGATACCAGCCTGCGCCATCGCAAGGCGCACGCCTTCGGCCACGACCTTAATCTGCGCCGACGTACCAATATCCTCAGGCGCGATATCGCGGGTCACCACCTGCGCGATGGCAAGTGCGGGGCTTTCGCCCGAACTGTTCTCATCCCGTTGCAGCACCAGAAGATGCGGCGAAAGCCCGCCCTCGGTGCCGCCGGACAAGACGAACGCCACACCGTCAGCGGGCAGCACGTGTTTCAAAGCCTGCACCGCAAAGGCACGGGTGAAATCGTTCACACAGCCATTGCCTTCGGTCTTGCCGATCACCGCCAGCACTCGGTCCGGATCAACCTGCCCCGCCGCAATCAACGCCTGCAGGCCTGACACATCATCAGGCCGCGCGGTCGCGATGCGGTGAAGGCGGGCGACCGGCATTCAGACCAACCCCGCCAGCAAGGCGGCACTGTCGGCCACAGCGCCGAACACGCCGCCCTGCATCGTCACCATCTTCAGCGCCGCATCATGGTTGCCCTGATCGGTCGCACCACAGCAATCCGACAGCACAAGACATTCAAAGCCGCGGTCATTCGCCTCTCGCATCGTGGTTGAAACGCAAACATCGGTGGTGATGCCGGTCAGGATCAGGTTCTGAATGCCGCGTGTGTGCAGGATCAGTTCCAGATCGGTGGCGCAAAAGCTGCCCTTGCCGGGCTTGTCGATGATCGCCTCTCCGGGCAGCGGGTAAAGCGCCGGGATGATGTCCCAGCCGGCTTCGCCCCGGATCAGGATCTTGCCGCACGGACCCGCATCGCCGATCCCCGCGCCGATCTGTTGGCTGCGCCAGCGCTTGTTGGGCGGCAGGTCCGACAGATCAGGGCGGTGGCCCTCCCGTGTGTGGATGATCGTGTAACCCTTGGCGCGCATGGCGGTCAACACCGCCTTGATCGGCGCAATCGGAGCCTGCGTCATCGACAGGTCATAGCCCATCATGTCGACATAACCGCCCTTGCCGCAAAAATCGGTCTGCATGTCGATGATGATCAGCGCGGTGTTTTCGGGCCTGAGGTCGCCGTTCCATGGCCAGGCGTAGGGGGTGGAGGATAAACGGGTCATGTGCGCCTCATTTGGTGATGGACAACTCGCCCGGTGCCCCGGCCATGGCGCGGGTGGGCGAAGAGGTGGCAATCAGCACCCCAAGGGTCAGAACATAGGGGGCGGCGTAAAACAGGTAATAGCCGCTGGAGACGCCAACCGATTGCAGCGCCGGTCCCAACGCCCCGGCCCCGCCGAACAAAAGGGCAGCACCAAAACAGGCAATCGGGTTCCAGCGGGCGAAAATCACAAGGGCGACGGCCATCAGACCCTGACCAGACGACAATCCCTCATTCCAGCTGCCCGGATAGTACAGCGACAAAAACGCCCCCGCGACCCCGGCAAAGGCACCACCGCAGGCCGTGGCCAGGGTGCGCACCACGGCAGGCCGCAATCCCATGGCGCGGGCCGCATCGGTGCTGTCACCGACCACCCGAAGGATCAGGCCGATCCGCGTGGCGCGGAACATCCACGACATGCCCAGCGCCAAAGCCAGACCCACGACGAACAGCACGTTCACCTCTAGCGCCGCCTGCAACTGTGGCAGGTCAGACCAGAACCCCAGCGGAATAGCGGGCAGATGCGGGGCAACCGGCTGGATGAACGGCTTGCCGAAATAGAACGCAAGCCCGGTGCCAAACAGCATCATCGCAATCCCGATGGCGATGTCGTTCACCTTGGGCAATGAACAAATGATGCCGTGGATCAGACCAAACACTGCCCCGGCCAGTGCTGCAACCAGCACCCCAGCCCACGCCGACCCGGTCAGCACGGCGGTGGCATAGCCCGACATCGCGCCAAACACCAAGGTGCCCTCAAGCCCCAGATTGATCCGGCCCGACCGTTCGGTCAAAACCTCTCCCAGACTGACGAACAGGAACGGGGTCGAAACCCGGATCGCCCCACCCAATATTGCAACCGGAATGCCCCAAAGGCCAATGTCCGTGCTCATCTGACGCTCCACCGTTCGGGCGCGAACAGCTTGAAGCGTCCGTAGGCCGCATCAGAAATCAGGATGACCAGAAAGACAAAGCCCTGCAGCACGACGATCGTCGCGTCCGGCAGATCCATCCGCCGCTGGATCAGGCCCGACGCGGCGTCAAACCCGGCCAAAAGCAGGGCAACCGGAATGATCGCCAAAGGGTTATGCCGCGCCAGAAAGGCAATCAGGATGCCAGTGTAACCATAGCCTGACGCGAGGGATGCATTTGCCGACCCGAACACCGCCGTCACCTCAAAAAAACCGGCCATTCCGGCGAACGCCCCGGCAAGGGCGGTGAAGCCAAGGATCAACCGCCCGACGGGCAGGCCCTGCACCTGTGCCGCCCGCACGTTGCCGCCGGCAATCCGCGCCGCAAAACCCCAGGTGGTGCGGTCGATCAGCACCCAGCTGAAAATGCAGGCGACAACGCCGAATGCCAGCCCCCAATGCACATCCATCCCCGGCATGTTGCCGACCCGCAAACTGTCAGCCAACGGAAAGGTCGAGGGTTTGTTCAGACTTGCCGGATCGCGGAACGGGCCTTCGACAAGATGGTTCATCAAGGCGATGGCGATATAAGCCAGCAGAAGTGAGGATATCGTCTCATTCACGCCGCGGTAATAGCGCAAGGCCCCGGCCGCCCCGATCCACAAAGCCCCCATCGCCATCGCAGCCAACGCCATCAGCGGCAGCGCCAACACAGCAGGAACGGCGGCCAGATGCGGGCCGACCGCACCAACCGCCACCCCGCCCAGCACAATCGCCCCCTCACCGCCAATCACGACCAGACCCAGACGCGCGGGCAAGGCCACGCACAGCGCCGACAAAAGCAAAGGGGCCGCCCGCGACAGGGTGTTTTGCAGCGAAAACGCCGATCCGTAAGCGCCCTTCCAGACAATCGCCATGAACTCGACCGGCGATTTGCCTTGAGTCATCAGAAACAGGCCGAACAGGCCCAACCCAAGGACCAGCGCGGCCATCGGAATGACAACCGCCTCGGATTTGCGGGCCAGGGCGGGCAGCCATTGGCCCCACGCACTGCCGATGATAGCCTGATCTGCCATGGCTCCCCCTTTCGATCCAGAGGTTTACGAGGTTGATCCGACCACGCCTTCGACCAGATACCCCATGCTTTCCAAGGCGATATCGGTTTCAACCTGCATCTCGCCGTCTTTCAGGATCACATTGCCCTTGTTGTCGTTCAGCGGCCCTTTGATGACGGCATATCCGCCCTTCATGATCTCGGCCAAGGTTGTGTCAAACTGCGCTTTCGCCTCGGGCGTCACAGCCGGACCCAATGGCGACATCTTGACATACCCGTCCGTCAGCCCGCCGCGCATGAAGTTCGGCAGGGTCTCACCAGCCAGTACCGACTTGACCATGCCGGTGTACACGCCAGCCCAGTTCCATTCCGCCCCGGTCAGGTATTTGTCGGGCGCAAGCGCGGACTGGTTGGCGTGATAGCCGCAGACATACGCCCGGCGCCCGGCGGCGGTCTGGATCACCACCTTGGGGCCATCGACGTGGCAGGTGATCACATCGCAACCCGCATCGCACAGCGCATTGGTCGCCTCTGCCTCTTTGACCGCCAACGACGATTCGCCGGTAAATATCACCTGACAGGTGATGGTCGGGTCAACCGCACGGGCCCCCAGCAGGAACGAGTTGATGTTCAGCAAGACCTGCGGGATCGGCTTGGCGGCAACAAAGCCGATCTTCTTGGACTTGGACATATGCCCGGCCACGATGCCGTTCAGATACTGACCCATGCCGATATAGCCGAAATAGCTGCCGACATTGGTGGGCAACCCGTCATGCCACAGCCCTGCAGCATGTTCGAACCGCACCTCGGGGTATTTGGGTGCCACGGTCAGCACATGGGGGTCAAAGTAGCCGAACGAGGTTGGGAACAGCAGGGACGCGCCGTCCAGATTAATCATCGACTCCATGGTTTTCTGGACGTCGATGGTTTCGGGCACGTTTTCCTCTTCGACAACCGTGACACCCTCCATCGCCTTGACGGCGGCGGCGCCCTCGGCATGGGCCTGATTGTAGCCGAAGTCATCCTTGGCCCCGACATAGATGAAGCCAATTGTCAGGGGCGCTGCGGCCCGGGCCATCAGCGGCAGGCCAGAGGTCAGGGCCGCACCAGAGAGGGCTGCGGCACCATTCAGAAAGCGGCGGCGGGAAAGGCTCATAAAAGTCTCCGTATCAGGGGTGATGGCCGCGCCTTTGGGCAATGCGACTCGTTGGGGATGACTGTTGCGCTTTGCACCGCTGCTGTCGTCTGCTACCTTTGCACCAATCTGCTGCAAAATTTGCAGCACTGGAGGATGAATGCGTGCCCTGACCCCGTTGCAGTTCATTGATGCCGTGGCCCGCGCCGGGTCGATCCGCAAGGCGGCTGAGGGGATGGCGTTGACCTCGACCGCGCTGAACCGCCGCGTTCTGGCGCTGGAGGATGAACTGGGCGTGCCGATCTTTGAACGCCTGCCGCGTGGCGTGCGGTTGTCGACGGCAGGGGAATTGCTGATCCACCATTTGCGCACGCAGTCCGCCGAACTCGACAAGCTGAAAAGCCAGATCGCCGATCTGGCGGGCGAACGGCGCGGCCATGTCTCGATTGCCTGTTCGCAGGCGTTCCTGCCGTTTTTCCTGCCTGAACAGATCGGTGCGTACCGCCGCGACCACCCCGGTGTGACCTTCAGCGTGCGGGTGCGTGACCGCGAGGCGGCAGAGGCGGCACTGGTCAGCCACGACGCCGACCTTGCCCTGATCTTTGAACCCGTCCGCCTTTCAGAGGTGCAGATCCTCGGGTCCGCCCGGCAGGTCATTCACGCGGTCATGGCGGCAGGACACCCCTTGGCCGACCGCGCCACCGTGCGCCTGCGCGATTGCGCCAGCTATCCGGTCGGCCTGCCCACCGCACAATACGGCGTGCGCCATCTGATTGATCTGGCACTGGTCAAATCCTCGATCAACTTGCGGGTCGTCATCGACGCTGATCATTTCGAGTTCCTGCGCCGCTATCCGGTGCAGGAACAACTGGTAACCTTTCAAATCCCGATCGGCCTGCCGGAAGGTGACGAGGAAGGCATCGTTTTCCGCCCCGTCGACATCCGCGACGTGCCAGAGGGGCGTCTGTACCTGTGCCAATTACGAGGGCGCACTTTACCGGTGGCGGCAGCAAAGTTCGCCGCCCAAATCGGCAAGGCGCTGGATGCCCGCTATGATTGAGCGGCCCTGTATCCGCGCCATCCGCCATAAGACGTAATCTCAACCGCGCCCTGCAAGGCATGCGCCTCGCACAAAAAGCCAGAGATTTGCCGCCCATCCGCAAGGGCAACTTTGCCGATGCCCAGCGGGGCCGGAATGCGCGCCACAAAGGCACCAAACGCAGCAGCGGGCAGCGCCCAAACCTCGACCGCAAGGCCCGCGCCGGCAAAGGCCGGGTCAAGGATCATCCCCGGTTTGGGCGGCACCGTGCCAGCCAGCGAGTACAGCCGGTAACCTCGGGCCGTCAGCGCCTCGTCCAGCAGAAAACCGCCCGGCCCGGTCAGTTCGGGGTTCAGCGGCATCCCTGTCAGGTGCGCACCGACCACGCAGATCGGCAGAAAACCGTCGGGAACCGCCTGCTTTGGCGGCTGAGGCACCGTGGCACAGCGGTCTTTGCCCATGCCACAGGCCGCAGCCAGATGCATGGCGGCGGCAAAGTGGGCCAGCGCATCATCACTGAACGCAGAGCCAACCAAAGTCACCCCGGCGGGCAGACCCGATGGTCCGAACCCCGCCGGAACCGCAATCGCGGCATAGCCCAACAGGTTGGCGAAATTGGTATAGCGCCCAAAATGGCTGTTCTTGGTCACCGGATCAGCCAGCATCTCGGCCACGGTATAGGTGGTCGGCGCGGTCGGCAGCAGCAGCATATCAACCGCCGCCCAGACAGGAGCCACCAACTTGCGCAGCGCCTCAAGCCGGTAGACGCCCTTGAACGCCTCAACCGCGGTTTTGCCCCGCGCGCCTTCGATGATCTTGCGGACGGTCGGGTCAAAATCATCGGCGTTGGTGGCGATAAAATCCTCAACCGCGGCAAGGCGCTCGGCGACCCATGGGCCGTCATACAGCAGGGCGGCTACCTCACGGAACGGCGCGTAGTCAAACGGGATGATCGTCGCACCCAGGGATTTGGCGCGGTCGATTGCCGCATCATACAGCGCCTCAACCTCGGTATTGCCGAAAAACTCGCGCTCTGGCCCGGTCAGAACGCCGATGCGCGGGTTGGGCGGCAGACCGACCGGTTGCGCTTTGCGAGAGAAGGGATCGCCCGCATCGACGCCGTCCATCACGCGCCGGATGGCCACGCCGTCTGCAACCGACCCGGCAAAGACGGTCACCACGTCAACGCTGCGGCAGGCGGGCACCACGCCTGTGTTGGGCACCAGACCCGGCGTCGGTTTGATGCCGACAAGGTTGTTGAAGGCCGCCGGAACCCGGCCTGATCCGGCTGTATCGGTGCCCAAAGCAAACACCGCCAGCCCCGAGGCCACCGCCACCGCCGACCCGCTGGACGACCCGCCGGAGACATAGGCTGCATCAAACACCGAACGCGGCGCACCATAAGGCGAACGTGTGCCGTTCAGCCCGGTGGCAAACTGGTCAAGGTTGGTTTTGCCGATCACAATCGCCCCGGCATCCCGCAACCGCGCCACCACAACCGCATCAATTGCAGGTGAATAGGCAAAGGCCGGGCACCCGGCCGTGGTCGGCAGGCCCGCGACATCAATGTTGTCCTTGACCGCGAAGGGCACACCGTACAGCGCCAGACCCGCAGGCCCCCGCCCCGCAAGATCGCGCGCCTGCGCCCGCAGGTCTTCGTCAATCGTCTGCGTGATGAAGATGGCGGGGTCAGCCGAGGCAGCCCTGCGTGTGATGATCTCTTCCATCACGTCAAGCGGGGTTGCGCCGTCAGCATAGGCCTGCTGGAGGGCCGCAAGGGTCAGAACGGGGGGCAGCATGGCGGTCTCCATCTTTGGCGCAAAGGGGGTGGCGGGTCTGAAGTGCCGCAGCGCCCCTGATGGGCGATGCGCCGCAGCGCAGGCCAAGCGGGCTGCCTGACGCAAGCGCCAAAGGTGGCCAGCCTGCCGCACAGGCGCAATAGCGCGGTTTTGCAGCGTCAGGTGCGACGAGACGCCTATAGAATAATCACATAACGGGCACACCGACCGAAAACCCCCGGTTTGCATTTCCCGCTTGCCCACGTAACCTGTGCCGAAAGAGGAGGATACTATGAAGCGCATGGCCGTGGTGACCGGGGCAGCGGGCGGTATGGGGCGGGCCATCGTGGACCGTCTTGTTCAGGACGGGCTGCATGTCGTGGGCGTCGATATTGACGGAGCGGCCCTGTTGGGCATGTCGGCTGACCTGACCGATTTCTCGCCCGAGGCCTGTGATCTGACCGATGCCGAGGCGATCATCGACCTGTTTGACCGCCTCACCCGCCGGTTTGGCGGGGTGGATGCCTTGGTCAACAACGCCGGAACCTGCTTCATGTCAGACTTCCCCGACATCTCAGCCGCTGAGCTCGACCGGCAGATGGCGGTCAACTTTTCCTCGGCCTTTCATTGCTGCCAACAGGCGGTCAAGGCGATGGCGGGGCGGGAGGGGGTGCGCAAGATCGTAAACATATCGTCCAACGGGGCCTATAACTTTGACGTCTTTGACCCGCCGCATTACCGGGCCTCAAAGGCCGCAATGGACACGCTGACCAAGGACCTGGCCCGCCGCTATGCCCGGGACAAGATCACCTGCAATTCAATCGCCCCGGCCATGACGCAGACTCCGCTCTTTGACGTGTTAACCGAGGATGTTCTGGCCCGCGCCATTTCGGCAATGCCGCATGGCCACGCGATGCAACCTGACCAGATTGCGGCATGGGTCGGGTTCCTGATCTCTGCCGCAGGGGATGTGTCGTCGGGCAATGTCATCATCCTCAACCAAGGGCGCGATGTGCGGTGAAAGTCACGATCCATAAGCTGTTCGACTATCTGTTAAGCACCACCGCCGAGGTGCCCGAATGTGTGCTGGGCTTTTCCCTGTCGCAATCGCCGAAGCTAAGCGCCTTTCTGGCCGACCTTGACCCTGATTTGCCGCTGGACTGGAACGGTGTAAGTTTTCAGGGACTTCCGACGCTGCGATCCCGTGTTATCGCACAGGCCGGGTTGGACGGCTTGTGCACGCCAGACAACGTGCTGATCACGGCAGGCGCTGCAGAGGCGAACTACCTGTGCTTTCGCCAGCTTTTGTCGTCGGGCGACGAGATGGTCACCGAAACCCCGGGTTGGCCGCAAGCCGCCGTGATGGCCAAGGCGATCGGGGCGCGGTTGACAACGGTGCGGCGGCACGAGGATCAGGGCTGGCGGCTGAACCTTGACGATCTGGCCAAGGCGGTGACCGCACGAACAAAGGTGATCTTCCTGTCCAATCCGAACAACCCGACCGGCCAGCTTTTGACGGCGCCCGAGTTGGCCAGCATCGCCGCAATCGCCGACAAGGTCGGTGCCTGGCTGATCGTGGATGAGGTTTACGCCGGGCTGGAATGGCAGGGCCCCAGAGCGCCCTCTATTGCCGGAATCTATGAACGAGGCATCACGACGGGGTCAGTTTCAAAAGCGCTTGGGTTGCAAGGGTTGCGGACCGGCTGGATGATTTGCCGTGACAAAGGGATGATCATGGACGGCGTGATCCTGCGTGAAAACTCGTCTGAAATCATGAACATCCTGGGCGAACACATCGCGGAAATCGCCTTGCGTCCGGAACGGCTTGGCCCGGCCTTGGCCGAAGCGCGCGGTCAAGGGGCGGCGAATTTGGCCCTTCTGGACCGCTTTATCGCCGACCAGCCGCGCCTGTCGTGGATCAGGCCAGAGGCGGGGTTGATCGGGCTGGCCCGGCTGGCGGATGAGTTGGCCGAACCCTTTGCGCGCCGCCTGCTGAAAGCGCCGTACCGCACCTTTCTTCTGCCCGGCAGTGCCTACGGTGAACCCGATCACATCCGGCTGGGGGTTGGCGGCGGGCCTGCCGTGCGGCTGGAAGAGGGGCTGACCCGGCTTGCCGCCTGTCTGACTGAAATGGTTTAGGGGCATTGTGCCAGTCGGATCGTCATTGATGGTCCGGCGCTAAAGTTGAAGGTCTGCTGCTGACTTGACTTATCGGCTGCGCCCTGACCGACTGACGGGCAGACCGGACCAAAACGCTGCAAGAAGGGCCGTCCCGAAGGTGATCGAAAAGACCGAAAGCAGGCCCTATTATCTGATCGTTCAGGATTGGCTGGCCGAAAATATCGCCCGTGGCACCCTGCCCGCCGGGGCGCGGATGACTGTGGCCGGGGTCGCACAGCGGCTGGCGGTCAGCCGGTCGCCGGTCCTGCGGGCGATGGAAAATCTGGTCACGGCAGGGTCGGTCACCCGGCATGGACGTGCAGGCTATCTCGTCGGTCAGCTTGTCGGCACCGAAGGGGTGCGGCAGCAGGCGGTCAACCTGTTCTCGTTGCCCGTCACACTGCCTGACACCGATGACCTTCTGAACGCCCCCGCCGAATGGGAACGGGTTCTGACAGAGGTGGCCGAAGCGGTCGCCAGTTGCATTCCGTTTGGCATCTACCAAGTCTCTGAATCGGTGATGTGTGACCATTTCGGCGTCAGCCGCACGGTAACACGAGAGGTGCTGGCCCGGCTGCACGAACGCGGCACGATCGGAAAGGACCGCGCCTCCCACTGGGTGGCGGGGCCGTTGTCGGCGCGGATGCTGGATGAACAACACGCCGTGCGCCGGTTGCTGGAACCTGCCGCTCTGGACGTTGCAATGCGGCGAAGTCCACTCATGTCAGTGACACAGATGATCGCCCGGCTGGATGCAGCCGCTGCCGTCGGGCCGACCATTCCCCCGGCGGTGATGGAGGCGCTGGAGGCTGATCTGCACGACACCTGCCTGAACCAACCAAACCGCCGGATCGCGGGTGTTTTGGCGCAGGTACAGGCGGCGCGGGTGGTCAACCGGCTGTTCGCGCTGCATGTCGTGCAGCATGACGAAAGCGACCTTCTGGCTGAACATCGTCTTGTGCTGGGCCATATTCGGCTGGGCGATGCGGCGGGGGCTGCGGCGGCCTTGCGTTATCATCTGGACGCCGACCATGACCGCACCCGCGACCGGCTTAAGGTTCTGTCGGTGTTCGCCGACCCGGCGGTTTCGCCCTATCTGGTCAGGATGTTCTGAATGCCCGCCCGCGCCCCACAGCCCCGGCTTCGTGTCATTGGGCGAAGCGAATTGATCACCGCCCCGATTCGCAAACAGGCGCAGGCAGATCTGGGCTTTGCCATTGAGTTTGAGATGATCGATTCGATCGAAGGCCTGCAGCGGGTCATCACGCGGCCTGATAGTTTTGATCTTTATCATCAATGGCATACGGTTGACCTGATGTGGACGGCGCGCTGCATTCAGCCGATTCGCCTGAACCGCCTGACCCATGGGGCAGAGATTTTGCAGGCGGTACGGGGCAGGTCTGGCCCAAGCCGGATCATCGACACCGTGTTTGACCGCCTGTTCGTGCAGGGCGACGGGCGGCTGGGGCCCGCCCCGTCTGACGCGCTGTCCATGCTGCCCTTGCTGCACGGCGTGGACAGTTTTGCCTATGCCGACGCCTTGCGTCAGGTCATCGGGCCTGATGAACCTGAAAGCTGGAGCTGGCTTCTGGACCCGCGTTTGCAGGGCCGCGTGGCGATGATCAACGACCCGGTGCTGGGCATGATCGAAGCCGCCCTTGCGGTCGAGGCGCAGCGCGGGGCGGCTTTTGTCGACATTGGCAACCTGACGCTGGAAGAGGTGGACGAGGTCGCCGAGGCGCTGATTTTGCGAAAACGGCTGGGGCATTTCAAAGGGTTCTGGAACTCGTATGAAGATTCGGTGCGGCTGATGACTCGGGGGGCGGTGTTGGAATCGATCTTCTCTCCGGGTGTGGCGCAGTTGCGGGCAAAGGGGGCGAAGGTCACGGTTTCGACCCCGGCAGAGGGATGCCGGGGCTGGCATGCCGATCTGTGCCTGTCGGCAGCCTGCGACGGTGATCAACTGGAGATGGCTTATGCCTATCTGAACTGGTGGACGCTGGGCTGGGCCGGTGCCTCTGCGGCGCGCCAAGGGTATTACGCAACCTTTCCGGCCCGGGTCCGCGCCCATCTGGAGCCGGATGAATGGGAATATTGGTATGAAGGCCAACCGGCGGCACGCGCGCTGAAAGACCCTTATGGCCGACTTGCCGTGCCCGAAGGCCATGTGCGTGAGGGTGGATCGCACCGCGACAGGATGAGCCGGGCACGAGTCTGGAACACGTTCATGGAGGAACACAGCCACGTCGTCCGGCGCTGGCGTGAATTTCTGGCAGCCTGAGCGGGGCACGGCGGGTCGATCGGTGTGCCTTTGTACATTCGATCATTTATGAATCCAGAGTGCACTGAAATTTTAATTTGAAGTCGGCGCGCCGCGCGGTGTTGGTTGCGCCTCGGACTGTGAGGTGTTGCGCCCCGCAAGATGAAGTCGGGCTTCCTAAATCGACCTTGGCCTTTGACTTTAGACCATAGGGCGCGGTTGGGCGTCCCACCAAGCCCTTTCACCACTGTCCCAACCGGCCCGCAAACGGATGAAACCGCCATCCTGCGAATCAGGCTCAACCGGGCTACGTGCGTTTTACGTCCAAAAATCATGCAACCGTCGATTTGACTGCCGCAAATTTTCCAAAATGAAGGAATGCACCTGCGCAACGCCTGTCAAAG
Organism: Rhodobacterales bacterium; assembly: GCA_038231775.1. GTDB lineage: Bacteria > Pseudomonadota > Alphaproteobacteria > Rhodobacterales > Rhodobacteraceae > Stagnihabitans. The sequence goes on from JBBRKS010000017.1 coordinate 29,774, forward strand.
TTGGCGAAATGTGCGGCGCACAGCGACGGTGATTTCAATTCCCCCCGGCTGGAGCACGCGCAGTGAGAACCTCGGAAGATCTGGAACTGGTTCATGTCACCAAACGCTATGCCGGTGGGGCGGTGGCGGTTTCGGACGTCAGCCACCTGTTTCGCGGCGGCAGTTATGTCTGCCTTTTGGGACCATCGGGGTGCGGCAAATCCTCGACCTTGCGAATGGTGGCCGGGCACGAAACGGTCACCGAGGGGCAGATCGTTCTGGCCAGCAAAGAAATCACCCACCTGCCCCCGGCGCAGCGCGGCACCGCGATGATGTTTCAAAGCTATGCGCTGTTTCCCCATCTGTCAGTGGCCGACAACGTCGCCTTCAGCCTGAAGATGAAGCATGTCGAACCCGAGGTGCGGCGCAAGCGGGCGGGTGAGTTGCTGGACGTGGTCGATATGACCAAATACGCCGACCGTCTGCCCGCCCAGCTTTCAGGTGGCCAGCAGCAGCGTGTTGCTTTGGCACGGGCGCTGATCACCAATCCGCAGATTCTGCTTCTGGACGAACCGCTGTCCGCACTTGATCCGTTCCTGCGCATCCGGATGCGCAGCGAATTGAAAAAGCTGCAGCGTGAGTTGGGGATTTCGTTCCTGCACGTCACCCATGGTCAGGACGAGGCGCTGGCCTTGGCCGACGAAATTGTAGTGATGAACAACGCCCGCATCGAACAGGCTGGCACCGCGCGTGAGGTGTTCAACACGCCAAAGACCGAATTTGTGGCGCGCTTTCTGGGCGGTCACAATGTGCTGGCCCTGCCGCAGGGCCACTTTGCCCTGCGCGCCGACGAGGTGCGTCTGGCTACTGAAGGCACTGAAGCGGTCGTCACGTCGGTCGAATTTCAGGGCGCCCACGTCGCGCTGACCGCGAAATCCGCCGGTGATCAGGACATTCTGGCGCTAATCCCAGAGGCGATTTTCTTTGCCGACCCGAAATCTCCGGGCGACGCGGTGCGTCTTGCCTGGGACCAAAACCGGCTGCACCGGCTTTCCGCCTGACCATAAAAAACCCAACAGTGAGGACTGAAATGAAAACGAACCACTACTCGCGCCGCAGCTTGCTTAAGGGCGGTGTCGCCGCCGTTGCCGCCTCGGCGTTTCCAGCACCGATGATCTGGGCGCAAGACATCAAGGATGTCGTGTTGCGGCAGGCCGGGACCGGCGTTTCGGCGTTCAACGAAGTGGCGGCCAAGGTCAAGGAAGATCTGGGCTTTACGCTGGAAATGACCGCGCTCGATTCAGATGCCGTGACGCAAAAGGTTGCGACCCAGCCCGACAGCTATGACATTGCCGATATCGAGTATTGGATCTGCAAGAAGGTGTGGCCGACCGGCAACCTGCAGGCGATGGATGTGTCCAAGATAAAGAATTACGACAAGATCGTCGGCATCTTCAAGGACGGCAAACTGACGCCTGAAAGTGTCATCGCCCAAGGCACAGCCCCGCACACGGTTGGCTTTGTCGAGGCGATGGACGGCAAGGATTTCGCCAAGGAACAGACGAACTGGATGACGCTGATCCCGACGATCTACAACGCCGATACGTTGGGCATTCGCCCAGACCTGATTGGCCGTCCGATCTCGTCGTGGACCGAACTTCTGAACCCGGAATTCAAGGGCAAAGCGTCGATCCTTGATATCTCATCCATCGGCATCATGGATGCGGCCATGGTCTGCGAGGCGATGGGGGAAATCAAATACGGCGACAAGGGCAACATGACCAAGGAAGAGATCGACAAGACGATGGCGATCTTTACCGAAGCCAAGAAAGCCGGGCAGTTCCGCGCCTTCTGGAAATCGTTCGATGAATCGGTCAACCTGATGGCCTCGGGTGAAGTCGTGATCCAGTCGATGTGGTCACCTGCGATTGCTGCTGTGCGTTCCAAAGGGATTGCCTGCACCTATCAGCCGTTGAAAGAGGGCTACCGGTCTTGGGGTGGCGGGATTGGCCTGTCCAAGGGTCTGACCGGCGTAGCGCTCGATGCGGCCTATGAATACATCAACTGGTATCTGTCCGGTTGGGTCGGCGGCTTCCTGATGCGTCAGGGCTATTATTCGGCTGTGCCGGAAACCAGCAAAGAGTTCATGTCGGCGGACGAGTGGGGCTTCTGGTTTGCGGGCAAGCCTGCCGCTGGCGATATCACCAACCCGTCGGGCGCTGTCATGGAAAAGGCCGGTGCCGTGCGCGACGGCGGGTCGTTCGCAGAGCGGATGGGCCATGTGGCGTGCTGGAACTCTGTCATGGACGAAAACCAGTACATGGTCCGAAAGTGGAACGAATTCATCGCCGCCTAAGGGGATGGATGCAGCCCTCCCCCCCCGGGGGGAGGGCGTCTTTTTGCGAAGGGCCGAACGTGGACAGAATACTGAAATCGCGCAATCTGACCGGCTGGCTGCTGGCTGCCCCTTTGGTGGCCGTGCTGGTGGTGTTTCTGGTCTTTCCGGTGATCATGATCGTCATTGTCAGCTTTTGGCAGACGACAGAGTTTTCCATCGTCCCGGCCTTAGACCTTGGCAATTACCAATTCCTGTTCGGGTCTGCCGTGACCTATTCGGTGTTCTTTTCCACCTTCAAATATGCGGTGATAACGTGGGCCTTGACCTTGGGCATCGGCTTTACGGTCGCCTACTACCTCGCGTTCCACATCCGAACCACCACCACGCAAATCGCGCTTGCGTTGATCTGCACCGTGCCGTTCTGGACCTCTAACATCATCAGGATGATTTCCTGGGTGCCCTTTCTGGGCCGCAACGGGCTTGCCAATTCGGCCTTGTTGTCGATGGGGGTGATCGACAAGCCGCTGGACTGGTTGCTGTTTTCCGACTTCGCCGTGATCCTGGCCTTTGTGCACATCAACACGATCTTCATGGTGATCCCGATCCTGAACACCATGATGCGGATCGACAAATCGCTGATCGAGGCGGCGCGGGATGCCGGGGCCAACGGGGCGCAGATCCTGTGGAACGTGATCATCCCGCTGACCAAGCCGGGCATCATGATCGGCACGATCTTTGTGCTGACGCTGGTGATGGGCGATTTCATCACGGTGCGCTTCATGTCCGGCTCGCAAAGCGCCAATGTGGGGCGGTTGATCTCCAACGACATCGGGCTGCTGCAATACCCGTCGGCCTCTGCCACATCGGTCGTGCTTTTGTTGACCGTGCTGTTGGTGGTGGGCGGTCTGTTGCGGGTCGTCGATATCCGAAAGGAGTTGTGATGGAACCGCGTCCGCGTTCATTCTATTTTCTGTCAGCGTTTTTCGGGCTGTATGTGCTGTTTTTGTATGGCCCGACGATTACAATTGGCATCCTGTCATTTCAGGGGCCAACGGGTGGTTTGACCTTTCCGATGCGCGGCATGTCGTTGAACTGGTTTCACGAGTTATTCAAGCAGCAGGCGGTTGGCGATATCTGGGGGTCGTTCAGCCGCTCGATCCGGTTGGGCCTGATGGTCATGGTTACAACGGTTGTGGTGTCGGTCATGGGCGGGCTGGCATTTCGCAAGAAATTCGCAGGCTCTGGTGCTCTGTTTTATCTGGCGGTGATGGGGTTGGTGATCCCTTCCATACTGGTGTCGCTGGGTGTCGGTCTGTTCTTTTCGCAGGCCGGCATCCCGGTGCATTGGGCCACGTCCGCTTTTGGGGCGCAGTTGACCTGGACGCTTCCGTTTGGCCTGCTGGTCATGTTCGCCGTCTTCAACCGGTTCAATCCGGCCTATGAGGAGGCGGCCCGCGATCAGGGGGCCAGCCCGTGGCAGACCGTGCGCCATGTGGTGCTGCCGATCATTGCGCCCTCTCTTCTGGGGGTGGCGCTGTTCGGCTTTACCTTGTCGTATGATGAGTTCGCCCGGACCTTGCTGACATCGGGCAGCCGCAACACTCTGCCGTTGGAAATTTACGGCATGACGACCAACGTGACCACGCCGGTGATCTTTGCGCTTGGCACGTTGACCACGCTGTTTTCGTTTGTCGTGATCGGGCTGTTCCTGCTGACGGTGTTCATCCTGAACCGGCGTCGCAACCGGGCGGGGTCGGACGCGGGCAAGGGCATGGTCTGATGCGGATTGCCGTGATCAACCCGAACTCGACCGTCTCTATGACCGACAAAGCCGTCAAGGCCGCCCGTGCTGCCGCCCCCGGGGTTGAGGTTGTCGGGATCACTTGTCACCAATCTCCCCCCGCCATTCAGGGGCCGGAAGATGACGCGATCTGCCGCCCGTTTGTGCTGGCAGAGGTGGCAAAGGCGGTGGCCGGGGGGGCGGATGCGGTCGTGATCGCGTGCTTTGACGACCCGGCCCTTGATGCGGCGCGGGCGTCGGTGTCTGTGCCGGTGATTGGCATTGGCGAGGCGGGGTTTCACGCTGCCATGATGCTGGGTGGGCGGTTTTCAGTCGTCACCACCTTGGCCGTAGCCATCCCGGTCATCGAAGAGAACCTTGCGCGTTACGGTCTGGCCCAAGCCTGCGTTCGGGTTCGGGCGGCGGGTGTGGCGGTGCTGGAGCTGGAGGATGAAGGCACAGGCGCGCATCTGAAAGTCAGCGCCGAAATTGCCCGCGCCAAGGCAGAGGACGGTGTCGGCGCAATCGTGCTGGGGTGCGCTGGCATGGCCGATCTGGCGGCACGACTGGCGGCGCAACATGGGCTGAAGGTGATCGACGGCGTGGGTGCCGCTGCCGCCTTTGCCGTGGCCCTTGTCAATCTTGGCACCCGGGCATGACACTCACGATAACCGGCCCAACTGCGAGTGCCGCATCTTTGGGTATGCCCGTGGTGCGGTTTCCAAAAACGAAGCAAGCGGCCATCATCGCAAAATGCGACCTTGATATGGGCCGCATCTCCAAGGAAGCTGTCTTTATCTTTGCTCAGCTCCGCCGGACCAAGGCTTACCCCCTTGCATCCCAGCGGGCGGGCGTCACCCTGGCGGAGTAACCCCATGTCTACAGTCATCAAAGGCGGCACTGTCGTCACGCACGATCTGACTTACAAGGCCGATGTGCTGGTCGAAGGCGGGATCATCACGGCCATCGGACCCGAACTTTCGGGTGACACCGTGGTCGATGCCGAGGGTGCTGTTGTCATGCCCGGCGGGATTGATCCGCACACCCATCTTGAAATGCCCTTCATGGGCACCTTCGCTGCCGAAACATGGGAAAGTGGCACATTCGCAGCCGCCTCGGGTGGGACGACGATGGTGGTGGATCACATCATCTCGCAACCGACCGACCTGTTGGGACCCTTGGCGCAGTGGCAGGAACGCGCAGCTCGGCAAGCCAGCATCGACTACGGTTTTCACATGGCGATCACCGGCTGGTCCAAGGATATCTGGGCGCAGATGGCAGAATGTGTTGACCAGGGCATCAACACGTTCAAGCACTTCATGGCCTACAAGGGCGCCTTGATGGTGAACGATGACGAGATGTATGCCAGCTTCACCCGGTGCCGCGAACTGGGCGCCATCCCGTTTGTCCATGCCGAAAACGGCGATCTGATTGCAGGCTTGCAGGCCAAACTGCTGGCTGAAGGTAACAACGGCCCCGAAGCGCACGCCTATTCCCGCCCCGCCACGGTCGAGGGTGAGGCGACAAACCGCGCCATCATGATTGCCGATGCAGTGGGCGTGCCGGTCTATATCGTGCACACCTCGTCCGAAGAGGCGCATGAGGCGATCCGGCGCTGGAAACAGGCGGGCACAAGGGTCTGGGGTGAACCTTTGGTACAGCACCTGCTGCTGGACGAAAGCGAATACCAGAACCCCGACTGGAACTATGCCGCCCAGCGCGTCATGTCGCCCCCCTTCCGCGACAAGCGCCATCAGGACAGCCTGTGGGCCGGTCTGGCGGCTGGCACCTTGTCGGTGGTGGCAACCGATCACTGCGCCTTCACCACCGCGCAAAAGCAACGCGGCCGGGGCGATTTCACCAAGATTCCGAACGGTACGGGTGGGCTTGAGGACCGGTTGAGCCTGCTGTGGACGCACGGCGTGGCGACGGGGCGGCTGACGATGAACGAATTTGTCGCCGTCACCTCAACCAACATCGCCAAGATCCTGAACATCCACCCGCAAAAGGGCGCGATTTCGGTAGGCGCGGATGCCGATATCGTGGTGTTTGACCCCAAAGCCAGCAAGACGATCTCTGCCGCCGCACAGAAGTCGATCATTGATTACAACGTGTTCGAAGGTTTCACCGTTACCGGCCTGCCGCGTTACACCCTGTCGCGCGGCACTGTGTTGTGGGGCCCGAAAGGTGGCGCGCCGCAACCCGGCCACGGCCAGCACGTCAAGCGCACAGCAAACCCGCCCGTTTCACGTGCCTACTCGCAGTGGCGCGACCTGATTGCGCCGCGTGCGGTGGCACGGGACGAATCCCTGATGCCGATAGGAGTCTGAGATGAAGAAAATCTACTGCGCTTTTGGCACTGATATTGACTCGGTCGCAGGCTGGATCGGGTCATATGGCGGCGGTGACAGCCCGTCAGACATCCAGCGCGGCATCTTTGCGACCGAAGTGGGCATTCCGCGCCTGCTGCGGCTGTTCAAAAAATACGATCTGAAAACCAGTTTCTTCATCCCCGGCCATTCGCTGGAAACCTTTCCCAAAGAGATGGAGATGATTGTCAAGGACGGCCACGAGGTTGGCGCGCATGGCTACCTACACGAAAACCCGATCGCGATGACGCCCAGCCAAGAGGAAGACGTGCTGGTCAAATCCATCGACCTGATCAAGACGCTGACTGGCAAGGCTCCACGCGGGTATGTCGCCCCGTGGTGGGAAATGTCCAATTCCACCGCTGCCCTGCTGCTGAAACACGGCTTTGAATATGACCACAGCCAAGGTTACCGCGATTTTCAGCCGTTTTATGCGCGCGTTGGCGACACTTGGAATACGATTGATTACTCCAAGACCGCCGCCGAATGGATGCACCCGTTAAAACATGGCCGCGAAATTGACCTCGTCGATATTGCCGCTAACTGGTATGTTGATGACCTGCCTCCGATGATGTTCATGAAGAAAGCGCCCAACAGCCATGGGTTTGTGAACCCGCGCGATATCGAGGAAATGTGGCGCGATCAGTTCGATTGGGTCTACCGCGAGATGGACTACGGCGTATTCGCCTTTACCATCCACCCCGATGTGGCAGGCCGTCCGCAAGTGCTGCTGATGCTGGAGCGCCTGATCGAATATATCTCCAAGCATTCCGGCGTTGAATGGGCCTCGTTTGAGGATATCGCCCGCGACTTCCGCACCCGCTTCCCCTTTGCAGGGGTGGCGCGGCCAGAGGTGATCTGATGTGCAACGCCTGCGGTTTTCCGGCCCGGGCGGGGCATTGGACGGATGCCGGGCTGCTGACCGCCCATGACCGCCTGCGCGCAAGGTTCCGGCGGGCCGAGGTCTTGGCACGCGTGTTGCGCCGCTATGGGCTTAGCGCGCATGACGACGGGGTGACGGACGGTTTAATCATCTCTACCCTTTCGGGCGCGAGTGAGATTGTCACCCGACCCGAAGATATCTGGCCCGTGGCTGAACGCCTTGCCGGACGGCCCATTGACGTGCTGGATGGCTGATAACCGCCTGCCGCTGACAATCCTTGGCGGGTTTTTAGGGTCCGGCAAGACGACATGGCTGCGCCACAAACTGCGCACCGGGATGGCCGCACATGTGCTGGTGAACGAGGCGGCTGGGGTGGCGGTCGATGATGCGCTGCTGTCGGGGGCAAGCGGTATCACCCTACTGGCGGGCGGCTGTGCCTGTTGTGATGGTCGCGCCGCGTTGGTGGCAGCTTTGCGCGATCTGGCCGACCGACGCAGCCGGGGTGAGGCGCTGGCTGATCTCGTGCTGGAAACCTCTGGACTGGCTGACCCGGCACAGATCCTTGCTGCCATCGCACAAGACCCGGTTCTGGTGCGCCACCTGCGCCCTGTGGGGACCATCGTGCTGGTGGATGCCGTGGACGGGCTTGCCGGCGACCCGCCCGCCTTGGCCTTGGCGAAGATGCGGGCGGCGGATCAGATGATCCTGACCAAGACTGATCTGGTGGATAGGTCGGTTGTCGGGCGGTTGGTAGCGACCTTGGCCCAGATCAACCGCCTGGCCCGCATTTCGGCAGAGGTTGCGGGCGTGGAGGTGGGTTTGCCGCAGGCGTCAGTACCACTTGATTGGGCGGTGGCCAACGCGGTTTCGTTGTCAGCCATGACCCTGCCCTTGCCAGAAGGGGCCGATTGGGCAGCGGTGTCGCTGTGGCTGCAGGCGGTCTTGCACCGGCACGGCGATGCCATCTTGCGCATCAAGGGGGTGATCCGATCCCCGGCGGGACGCCTTTTGATTCAGACCGTGCGCCGTCAGGTGCACCCACCCGAGGTTCTGCCCGAAGGTGTAGGCTTTGACAATGCGCTTGCCCTGATCGGCCAGATTTCCGATCCGGATGCCATCACCCGATCTTTGGCGCGGTTTGTTTTGTAGGGTTTAAGGCACAAGAAATCTGTCTGCTTCCATTTGACGATCCGCAGGGGGGTTTTTTGTCGCGCAGGTGGCTTGAGACAAAGAAGAGGCAAAGCCAACGCCAGACTACGTCAAAGTATTGTCTGGTCCGCTGCCAGCATTGGTCTCGGCTTTAGAAATTGTGGCACCGCGCCGTTTAAAGCGCGGTAGCCTTGATTTCAGATAGGAGTTATACCGCGCTCCCGTTCCTTGGATCAGTGCAATACCAGTACCGGTTTTTCACGGTAATCGGCCGGAAACAACGATTTCAGATCCTGAACCTTCGGGATATCGTTGATCGCGATATAGGGCGCCGTCGGATTGAGGGTGAGATAATCCTGATGGTAATCTTCGGCGCGGTAAAATGTCTTGCCTGGCTCAATCGTCGTAACCATCGCTGCATTGAAAACCTTGGTCGAATTGAGTTGATCGAAATAGGCTTTTGCCACCGCAGCCTGCCCTTTTGTGGTCGGGAAAATCGCCGAGCGGTACTGCGTGCCCGTGTCAGAGCCCTGATAGTTCAGCTCTGTCGGGTTATGGACCACCGAGAAATAGATCTGCAGCAGATGCCCATAGCTGACCTTGGCCGGATCAAAGACGATCTTGACCGATTCAGCGTGGCCGGTGTTACCCGCCCCGACAACCTCGTACGACGCGGTCGAGGCAGCGCCCCCGGTGTAGCCCGACGTGGCGCTGATCACACCTTTGACGTGCTGGAAGACGCCCTGCACACCCCAGAAACACCCGCCGGCAAGGATAGCCGTTTCGGTGCTGCCAGAGGCTGCCTCATCCTGTGCGGGGGCGGGGATCACGCGACCCTCATTGGCAAAAGCGGGTATCGTGGCAATGGCAGGCAAGGTGGCGAACACAACGGCAAGTGTCCGGGCAAAGCGGCTGTTCAGGCGAAGGTCAAGCATGATTGGTCCTATCATATGAAAGGGTTGAACTGGAAATGGCAGGGGGATACAGCCGCCCCATTCCGGCACGAAGGATCAGGCCTGCAACGGGTGGAAGGTCAGCGCGACCCCGTTCATGCAGTAGCGCAGGCCCGTCGGTTGCGGGCCATCGGTGAAGACGTGACCAAGATGGCCGCCGCAGCGCCGGCAATGCACCTCTGTCCGGTCCATACCGACACTGGCATCGGTCTCGGTGGCAACTGCGTTGTCCAAGGGTTGCCAAAAGCTGGGCCAACCCGTGCCGCTTTCGAACTTGGTGGTCGACGAAAACGCCGAGAGATCGCATCCGGCACAGGCGAAAGCGCCCTTGCGGTGTTCATCCAGCAGGGGGCTGGTATGCGGCCTTTCGGTCGCAGCCTGACGCAAAACCGAGAATTGAGCGGGCGTCAGCAGCTTTTTCCATTCCGCCTCGGTGTGGGCAACTTCAAAAACTTCTTCCGCCATTGCCATTTGCGGCATGCGCCAGGCGCAGGCGCCAAGCAGAGCGGTAATCATGACACGACGTGTGGGCATGGAACGAACCTCCAGACTGATAAAACCTGACTATATGCCATTTTTTGACTTGTAGACCCGACGTTTCCGTGGATCGCGCAAAGGTGATATTTTTAGGCAACCCGTGAACAGCGCTGAATTTGGGGGCGGCGGTCATTTAAAAGGCAGTAGAGGCGGCGGAGCAGCTTGCAACGGTCTTGCTCAGGAACGGCGTTGTTGCAGAACTCTGACTCCCATGGATTCACCTCGTGAATCCCTGCGTTGAGACGGGCGGCATGAGCAGGCCATCACCCGCCCGCTACCGCACGACGAACTGGTCCAGCGATACCGCCTCGCTTCGCAAGCGCGGGTCGCTGCTGATCTGGCTGGACAAGGATATGACCTGGCTCGCGCCGCCTGAAGGCAGCCCCGGTCGGCCTGCGGTG
>JBBRKS010000018.1:0-40018 GCA_038231775.1 Rhodobacterales bacterium
AGTAACGCCGCATTGCCGGGCTGCAGCCGCCGCCGGGGCCGCCGTGCAAAACCAGAACCGGCACGCCAGTTGGATTGCCGCATTGTTCGACATAGACCCGGTGCCCGTCGCCCACATCCAGCACGCGCTGGTCGAAGGGTTCAACCGGCGGGTAAAGGTAGTCTGACGCGCGTTTTAGGCCTGATCTATGGTCCATGACGTCCTATATAGCGGGAGCCTGCGCCTGTGACACGGCTTTTCAAAGGATGATTGCCATGCAAACCACCGTCAACCCCAGTGAAGTTGCCAAATTTGAGGCGATGGCGGCAGAATGGTGGAACCCGAATGGCAAATTCCGCCCGCTGCATCTGATGAATCCGTGCCGGTTGGACTATATCACCAGCCAGATCGCCGCCGAATACAACCGGGATTTGACCCAGCCCTTGCCCTTCGCGGGCTTGCGGATTCTGGATATTGGCTGCGGCGGCGGGCTTTTGTCAGAACCGATGGCGCGGATGGGGGCCGAGGTGGTCGGCGCGGACGCAGCGCCCCGGAATATTCCGGTGGCCCAGCTTCATGCCGAACAATCCGGGCTGGTGATCGACTACCGTTTCACCACCGCCGAAGATATGGCCGCGGCGGGGGAGCAGTTCGATGTCGTTTTGAACATGGAGGTGGTGGAGCATGTCAGTGACCCCCTCGCCTATCTGACCGCCTGTCAGGAGTTGTTGAAGCCCGGCGGGATCATGCTGTGTTCCACCCTGAACCGGAACCCGAAAAGCTTTGTCATGGCAATTATCGGGGCCGAATGGGTGATGCGCTGGCTGCCGAAAGGGACGCATGACTGGGCGAAATTCATCACGCCGGATGAATTGTACGAGCTGATCAACCGTGCCGGGCTGACGCCGGTGGACCGCAAAGGGATGGTATTCAATCCGATTTCGTGGACGTGGAGCGTTTCGGCCAAGGATTTGTCCTGCAACTATGTCACGACCAGTCTGAAGGGTGTGATATAGGCCGATAACACGCGTGTTACGATTGACAAGCCATTGATTTCAAACGGCTTGTCAAAATTTATTAACCTTATTTTAACCTGTGAATCCCCTAGTCGGACGACGATTTTGCCCACAGATTGATGTCGCGTTCAAGGCTGATGCGGTCTATCTGGGCCAACTCGGCAGGCGTGAACGTCAGGTTGCCCAGCGCGCCGACGCAATCGATGACCTGCTCGGGTTTGGATGCACCGATCAGCGCCGACGTGATACCACCGTCACGCAACACCCATGCCAGCGACATTTGCGCAAGGGTTTGGCCCCGGGCGGCGGCCAGATCGTTCAGCTTGTTCAGGGACGCGATGGCGTGATCGGAAATCACAACCGGATCAAGGCTTTTGCCTTGGGTGGCGCGACTGCCTGCCGGAATGCCCCTGAGGTATTTGTTGGTCAGCAGCCCTTGCGCCAGCGGCACAAAGGCGATGGACCCCATGCCAAGGTCTTTCAGCGTGTCCTTCAGCCCATCGGTTTCGACCCAGCGGTTCAGGATGTTGTAGCTGGGCTGATGGATGATGCAGGGCGTACCAAGGTCTTTCAGGATCGCGGCCGCCTCTTTGGTGCGCTGGCTGTTGTAGCTGGAAATCCCGGCATACAGGGCCCGACCAGAGCGCACGATGTAGTCAAGCGCGCCCATGGTTTCCTCTAACGGAGTTTCGGGGTCGAAACGGTGCGAGTAAAAGATGTCAAAATAGTCAAGCCCGGTGCGCTTCAGGCTTTGATCACACGAGGCGACCAGATTTTTGCGGCTGCCCCATTCGCCGTAAGGGCCTTGCCACATCAGGTAACCGGCCTTGGACGAGATAATCAGTTCATCGCGCAGACCGACGAAATCATTCCGCAAAATCTCGCCAAAGGCGCTTTCGGCTGAACCGGGCGGCGGGCCGTAATTGTTGGCCAGGTCAAAATGGGTGATGCCAAGGTCAAACGCGGTGTGCAGGATGGCCTGCTTGGTCTGATGCGGCGTGTCATGGCCGAAATTATGCCACAAACCCAAAGAGATGGCAGGCAGTTTCAAACCGGTTTTGCCGCAACGGTTGTAGATCATTTTGTCATAGCGGGTTTCGGACGGGGAATAGGTCATGCAAGCCTCCTATAGGTTGCAGACTTGTCTATCGGGGTAGATGAAATTTCCAGCAAAATCCAGCCGACTGATCCAAGTTACACGACCGGGCGTTGTTAGTTGTCTTATCCTGAGGATAGCGTACAGGTCGGTAAACGAGGTGTTTTGTCGGGGTGAGTATGCGGGTCAGCCACAAGCTCTGGGCCAGTGCGGCTGTTGTGGCGCTGCTTGTGGCTGGCGTGATGCCGGGGCGGGCGTTTGACAAGGTGGCGTTCAGCGTCACCGGGGCAGACAAGGCGCTGACGGCAGATTTGCGCGCGGCCTCTGGGCTGATGGGACCGACCAAGGGCAAGACCGCGTTGGATCTGTTTGCCGATGCCCGGGCGGAATATGGCAGGCTGCTGGCCGCTTTGTATGCGACGGGCCATTACGGGCCGGTGATTCATGTGCTGATTGATGGCCGTGAAGCCGCCAACATCGCGCCACTGGATGCGCCCGCGACCATCGGTGCGATTTCGGTGACGGTCGATCCGGGCCCGGCGTTTGTGTTCTCCAAAGCCGAGATTGCGCCTTTGGCAGCGCATGGCACTTTGCCAGAGGCGTTTGCAGCCGGAAAGCCTGCCGGGGCGGGCGTGGTCAAGGGCGCGGTTGCGGCGGGTCTGGACGGTTGGCGCAATAGGGGCAACGCCAAAGCCAGTGTGGCCGGGCAGAACCTGACTGCCGATCATGCCAGCGCGACGCTGTCGGCGCAGATACAACTCGCCCCCGGGCCGGTGCTGCGGTTTGGCGATCTGGTGGTGAACGGGGCCGAGCATATCAGCGCGTACCGGGTGCGAAAGATCGCCGGTCTGCCCAGCGGAGAACGCTTTGATCCGGCGGAAGAGGCGCGCGCATTGGAGCGTTTGCGGCGCACTGGCGTGTTTTCATCCGCCACGATCACCGAGGATGAAAAGATCACCCTGCCCGATGTGTTGGGCATGACCGCTGATCTGGTTGAGGCCAGGCCGCACCGCTATGTTTTTGGCGCCGAAGTGGCGACCAATGACGGGCTTGGCCTGAACGGAAGCTGGCTGCACCGCAACCTTTTGGGTGGGGGGGAGCGGTTCCAGATCATCGGGGCGGTCACCAACATCGGGGCTGCGGGCAGTGGGACGGATTATTCGCTGGGCGCCTCACTTGACCGGCCTGCTACTTTTGGCGCGGACACCACGCTGAACCTGTCCACCGCGATCGGCCACAAGGATGATGCCGACTACACCGCCGACACGTTCACGGCTGGCATCGGGCTGACGCATTACTTTGGCGAAAGCCTGACGGCACGGGCGTCCTTGGCCTATGACTATTCGCAAGGCAGCGATGCGGCGGGCGATTTTCTGTACCGCAGCCTGCAATTGCCGATCGGTGCGACCTGGGACCGGCGCGACAGCAAGACCGATGCGACGCGCAACTTTTATCTGGATGGCACGATCAAGCCGTTTTACGGCTTTGGATCAACCGACAATGGCGCTCGCCTGACCTTCGATGCGCGCGGCTACAAGGGGTTTGGTGCCACCCGTGGGCTGGTGATGGCGGCGCGGTTGCAGGGCGGCGCGATCCTTGGCGCGTCGGCCTTGGGCACGCCGCGCACCGATCTGTTCTATTCGGGCGGTGGCGGAACCGTGCGCGGGCAGCCCTATCAGTCCCTTGGCATCACGGTTCTGGACGGTGCGACCCCGGTTGATATCGGCGGGACGGCGTTTCTTGGATCCTCTGTCGAGGCGCGGGTGCGGGTGACGCCAAGCATAGGTCTAGTTGGGTTTGTTGATGTGGGAGCGGTCGGGTTGGGCAGGATTTCGGGCGGCAACAGTGACTGGCAGGCCGGGGCCGGGTTGGGCTTTCGTTACGCAACCGCGGTCGGGCCGATCCGGCTGGATGTCGCGGTGCCGGTCCACGGCCACACGGGCAGCGGCGTTCAGGTCTATGTCGGTCTGGGGCAATCGTTTTGAAGCGGTTCTGGCTGGCCCTGACGCTTGGACTGCTGCCGTTGTCGGCGCTGGCTGATGCGGCGGCGGACAAGGATTATCTGACCACGTGGCTGGAAGAGAACCTGTCCGGCGCGGGACGGATCATCACGATTGACGGCTTTCAGGGTGCGCTGTCCAGTCAGGCCAGCCTGACGCAACTGACCATCGCCGACGGGCAAGGCATCTGGCTGACGCTGAAGGACGTGAAACTGGACTGGAGCCGGTCTGCGCTGTTTTCTGGCCAGATTTCCATCGACGAGCTGTCTGCCGGTGAGATTGACCTAGACCGCCTGCCGGTGGCCGAGGCTGCGACGGGGTTGCCGTCTGCCGAAGCGGTGCCCTTGAGGCTGCCGGATTTGCCGGTGTCGATCTCTATCAAGGGAATCGCGGCGCACAAGATCGTGCTGGGCGCATCCATCCTTGGGCAGCCGTTTGAGGCGAGTCTGGCGGCCGATATGACGCTTGCGGGCGGTCAGGGGGCGGCACATCTTAGCTTGCAACGACAGGGCGATGCGCCGGGCGGCCATGTGATCCTTTCGGCAGGCTTTTCCAACTCGACCCAGATTCTGGACCTGTCGCTGGACGCGGCAGAGGATGCGGGCGGCATCGCGGCAAGCCTTTTGCACGTGCCCGGCGCACCGGCGACCAGCCTGACGATCATGGGCAAGGGGCCACTGTCGGATTTTGCCGCCGATGTGAACCTGTCAACCGAGGGTACAACCCGACTGGCGGGCCATATCACCCAGACCGATGATGCGCAGGGCACCCGGGCCTTTACCGCCGAACTGGCAGGGGACCCGACGCCGGTGTTTCTGCCGCAATACGCCGCGTTTTTCGGGCCGGATGTCTCGTTGACGGTCAAGGGCCAGCGGACGGCGGACGGGGCTTTGACGGTGGACACGATGTCCGTCAAAGCGCAGGCGCTGACGTTGCAGGGCAGCCTTGCGATCCAACCCGATGGCCAACCGGCAAGCCTGAACCTGACAGGTCGGATGGGGCTGGCGGATGGGCCGGTGACCCTGCCAATGGCAGCTGAACAGCCGATCCAGTTGAAAAGCGCTGACCTGACGCTGGCCTATGACAAGGCGCAAAGTGACGTCTGGCGGTTCGGCGCGACGATCAGCCAGTTGGACAGTGGCAGCCTGTCTGCCGGGCTGGCCCGCATCACGGCAGAGGGGCGGCTGCAAGAATTGCTGTTCAATGGATCGGCGCGGTTTACCGCTCTGGGCATTGCAATGGCCGATCCCGGTCTTGCGGCAGCGGTCGGGCCGACCGTGACAGGATCAGCCGATTTTGGCTGGAACAGTGCCACATCTGCCTTGCAGATCAGCACGCTGGCCCTGACCGCACCGGGCTATTCGATAACGTCAGAGGGCAGCATTGGCCAGATGGCCGACCTGAAAGGCCATGTGCGCGGCCACTATGATGACCTGTCGCGCCTGTCGCAGATTGCCGGGCGGCATCTGTCGGGCGCTATGCGCTTTGACGCCACAGGTGAGGCCAATCCGATAAGCGGGGCGTTCGATCTGATCGGCGATGTGCTGGGCAGTGGGTTAAGCGTCGGCGTGCCAGAGGTTGACAATCTGCTGGCCGGGCCAAGCCGTGTGCATCTGTCGGCCAAGCGCAGCACGACGGGAACGGAACTGCGCGCCCTGTCGGTTGCAGCCGGCAGCCTGGCTGCGGATGTCTCGGGCACCCTGGCAAGCACCGGCGTCGATCTGTCGGGCACGCTGGGATTCGGCGACCTGTCAGCCCTTGGGGCGACCTATTCGGGCAGTTTGGCGGCGAAGGGTCGCTTTACCGGCACCATGGCGAAAGGTGCGCTGACCGCTACTGCAGAGGGGCAGGACCTGCATTTGGGTCAACCGCAGGCCGATGGGTTCCTGTCCGGCAAGACGGTGCTACAGATCGACACGGACATTGTCGATCAGGTTGCCACGATCCGCACGGCAGAAGTGTCGTCGCCCCAAGGCAAGGTCACGTTGGCCGGGACCGCCTCTGTCGCCAACAGCAAATTGATGGCGAATGTGACGCTGCCCGATCTGGCGGCGTTGGGCGTCGGGATGCACGGCGCGCTGAACGGCAAAGCGACGTTTGACGGCGCGCGCGACGATGGGGCGCTGACGATTGATGCAACAAGCACAGCGCTTGGCGTCGGGCAGGCGCTGGTTGACCGGCTGCTGACCGGCGTATCAAGCCTGCAGGTCAAGCTGTCCTTGACGCCGGACGGGATCAGGATTGACGGTGCCGACCTGACCAACCCGCAAATCAAGGCCAGCGTCACCGGCACGGCGATCGGCGATGTGCGCGACCTGACTGTGATGGCACGGCTGGCCAATCTGGGGCAATTGTTCCCGCAGTTTCCCGGGCCGGTGACGTTCAGCGGGACAGCGCGGCAGGGGGCCACGGGGACCAGCCTGCAACTGACCGGCAAGGGTCCGGGGCAGTTGGATGCCAAGGTCAGCGGCATGGTTTCAGCCGATTACCGCAGCGCTGATCTGGCGATCACCGGCACAAGCTCAGCCGTGCTGGCCAACGCGTTCATAGCACCGCGTTCGGTTGACGGGGCGCTGCGGTTTGATCTGCGCTTGAAGGGGCCACTGGCGCTGTCGTCGCTTAGCGGACCCGTTTCGATTTCTGGGGGACGGCTGGCGGACCCGTCCTTGCCCTTTGCGCTAAAGGACCTTGCGGCCACAGCCTCACTAGGCGGGGGCCGGGTGCAGGTTGACGCGAAAGCAGGGGTTTCAACTGGCGGCACCGTTGCGGTCAAGGGGACGGTCGGGCTGGGCCTGCCATACAACGCCGATCTGGCGATTGCGCTGAACCGCGTTGTGCTGCGCGACCCGCAGCTTTTTTCGACGCTGGTCAATGGCACGGTCAACTTTCGTGGCCCGGTGCGCGGCGGGGCTTTGATATCTGGCAACATTGCGTTGGGTCGGACGGAATTGCAGATCCCCTCAACCGGGGTGGGTGGCGACGGCGATCTGCCCGGGCTGAAGCATGTCAACGACTCGGCCGAGGCGCGGGCCACACGGCAGCGCGCCGGTCTGGGCCCCACGTCGGGTGGTGGTGTTGCGACTGTCAGCATTGCGCATCGGCTGGACGTAACGATTTCCGCGCCAAATCAAGTGTTTATCCGGGGCCGGGGTCTGGACGCCGAACTGGGCGGCAGGCTGGTTCTGCGTGGAACGACGGCCAACCTTGCGCCATCGGGTGCGTTCAATCTGTTGCGCGGGCGGCTGGATATTCTGGGGCGCAGGCTGGTGCTGTCCGAGGCGCAGGTGCAGTTGCAAGGCGCTTTGGTGCCGTTCATCCACATCGTCGCCTCTGTTGAAAGTGACGGGATCGTATCGTCTGTGGTGATCGACGGGCAGGCTACCGACCCGACGGTGACGTTCACGTCTTCGCCCAACCTGCCGCAGGAAGAGGTTCTGGCACATCTGTTGTTCAACCACGGCCTTGATACGATCAGCGCGTTTCAGGCGGCACAACTCGCCTCGGCGGTGGGGACGCTGGCGGGGCGTGGTGGCGACGGTCTGTTGGGGTCATTGCGCCGCAAGACCGGGTTGGACAACCTGGATTTGCAGTCAGACGGCGCGGGCAACACCTCTGTCACAGCGGGTAAGTACCTGAGCGACAAGACATATAGTGAGGTGACGGTCGATCAGGGCGGCAAAAGTTCAATCAGCCTGAACTACGATGTCACCCGTTCGATCACCCTGAAGGGGCATGTCGATTCAGAGGGCAATACCGGTGTCGGCGTGTTCCTTAAGCGCGATTATTGACGGGTGCATGCAGTTCCGCGTCAATGGCTGCGCCCAACAGAACGGTAAAAGCGCTGACATACAGCCAGATCAGCAAGACCGCCACGGCGCCGATTGATCCATAAACCCGGTTGTAAGACGGGAAGTTGGCCAGATACAGCATGAACCCCCGGGCTGCCAGCGCCCAAAGAACGACGGAAATCAGCAGCCCCCAACTGAAAATAGGCGGGTGCGTTGCCCCGTGGTTCGGGCCAAAGCGGTAGGCCAGCCCGACAGAGGTTACAACCAAAACCACGCCCAGCGCCAGGTTGGCGCGGTGGAGTACGACCGCATCATCGCCCGGCAGCGGCAGGAGGCCGATCACCAACGGGGCGACAACCGTCACCAGCATTGCTGCAAGAGCCAGGCCGATCAGCGCAAGGGTCAGCAGGACCGCCTGCAACTGATGATGGCCGCCGCTGCGATTGGGTTTGTCGTGGATGGCATTCAGACCCCGGATCAGGGCCGCCACCCCGGCGCGCGCCGACCACAGAGCAAAGAAGGTCGACAAAACCGTGGCCCAGCCAAGCTGCGGACCGCGCACCGCCAGCAGGGCCTGAACCTGAGCTTGAATCAGCGTCAACGCCTCGGACGGCAGAAAACCTTTCAGGAGTTCAAGCTGAGTCTGGATCGCCGTCGGATCAAAGACAGCACCATAGATGGCAATCAAAGCGGCTGCGGCGGGAAACAGAGCGAGAAATCCGTAAAAGGCCACGCCTGCGGAGATCAGGTCAAGCTCTGCCTTCTCGGTCCGGTGATATAATCTGATCAGGAACGTCAGCAGATCGGGCGGTAGCGTCAGTCGGCGCAAACCCCGAGCCTCCATGATGCGGGTGATTTAAACAGTCTCAACGGGCCCGCCCCAAAGGACGCGCCCGTTGTTCAGCAGTAAGCCGAACTTGCAAGGATCAGTTGTTGTGGCTGGACGAAGAAGAAGAACCCGAGCCGCCACCGCCGCCAAGCAAAACGCCTACCAAGGCAAGTCCGCCAAGTGCAGCAATACCACCGCCACCAGTTGCGAGGCCAGCGCCTACGCCAGCGCCAACGCCGGGAGCGGCAGATGACTGTGGCAACAGGGCTGCAGCTTTATCCTTAGTCTGGGCTACGGCAAGGGTCGCACTCATCATAAGCGCAAGTGCACAGATAAAAATTTTGTTCATCGCAACTCTCCAACACATAGGTACACGTTGCCACATATCACGATTCGCTCTGTCCCGTAAGGTATTTCCGAAAAATTCAATCTACTAACCTTTGAAGGCGCATGATTGGCAGCTGTGGTGACAAGCGCTGATCGGATTGCCGCAAAGTTCCGCTGTTGTCGAACCAATAGGTGTTTTCAAAAGACGTATCGAGCCCTTCACAGGTTTCTACGACTTTGCGGGCCACGTAGGTTTTGGCGAAGACGTTGATCGATTCGCTTCCGGCGGGGGCAAAGGTGCAGTCGTATTCAATGAACTGGCGTTGATCCGCACCATCAAGGTAAGAATAGCCGCGGTGGAAATATCCTGTTGCGCGGCGGACTTGGCCGATATCTGGTGCGCGCGCAGCCATCAGATCAGGGCCAAAGCCACGGGTCGCGATCAGGATGCCATCGGACAACGACACCGTTTCCAGCGTTGAACTGGCCCAGGTGGCCACCGGTCCGTTCTGCCCGTAAGGCCCGAAAAAGTTGAAGTAGCCGTTCTTTGGCACAGCGACCGAAATGGCCGGATTCCCCAACCGCTCTAGCTGTGCACGGGTGGATGCGACCAGAACGGGGTCTTGGACGGCTGGCGCTTTTCTGGAAAAGATGCCTGAGAGAGCGGCAGAGAGCGTATCTTTGGTTGGCAAAGCGGCCTTGGACTCACGCGCAGTAGGATCGGTGCCGCAAGCTGAAAGTGCCAGAAGTGAAAGGATCGCAGCAAACGCGGCGGTACGGGTTCGTTTCATTTCCACACACGTCCCCATTGAGCGTCCAACCGGGTGCGGTCATAGCTGCGCAACACGTCATACAGACGGTCGGCAACCTCAAGCCTTGCGCCGCCATCGCGCCCGATCGGCCGGATGACCAAAGACCGGACGGTGCGCGTCGGCGTGCCGTAGAACCACGACAGCGGGATTTGCAGCGTGATGCCCTTGTCAAACGACCCCTCACCGAAATTCTCAGCCGAGACGTTGGTCTTGGTGGCAAAGGCCCCGATCTTCCAGCCATTCTCAAACTCTCGGCTAAGTGAAAGGGTCGCGCCGACATCGCCCGCCAGATAGCGACCGACATCGACCTGCGCGTGGTAGCCGCCGCCAAGGTCAAAATAGCCCGACACATGGCCGGTTGCGACGCGGTAGTCATATTGCCCGAACCCAAGCAGCCCGTCCGTGTCGCGCTGGGCAACATAGTTGCCCTCGATCCCGACGGCCCAGCTGCGCTTGACAGGCCGGTATAGAACCTCTGCTGACACGCCGCCAAAGCTGCGCTCCAGGTAACCGGCGGTCAGACGACCGTAAACATCGGGGGCGATCCGGGTGTAGTAGGCGACGGTCAGCGTTTCGATGTCCGGGTTGGCGTTGGTGTCGTAAGCCGACGCATCGCTGCGCACATGCTGCAAGACCGACGCGTCGGGCAGGGTTGGATTGGTGATGTTGCTTAAAAACAGGTCGGTGACAGAGCCTGACAGGATAAAGCCCGGTGCCATTTCGTATTTGGCGGCGAAGCGCAGGCCTATGCCAACCTGAAGCGGGTTGGCCGGGTCAAACGTCCGGGTGCGGCCGTAGGGCAGCAGCGACCAGGTCAGGCGAGGATAAAGATCGGGATTGCCTTCGGTCCCGGGCAGGGGAACGCCCGCCTCAACCACATCGGTGCGGACCCGCAGCGCAGTTGCAGCATCGGGCGAGAATTCGAACCGTTCGATATCGGAGCGGCGCATCACCAGCTTTGACCCGGCAACGCCGTGATCCATCGGGACAAGCTCAAACACTTCGACAGAGGCGGGCATGACACGCGACATGGCACGCGCCACGCGACCGACCGCCTGCGTTGCGGCATCGTAATTGGTGTTGCGGAACCGGACCTGCGCGCTGTTGGCCGTAACACCCAGCGATTCAATGATAATTCCGGTGTGTTCAAGGTTGAGGGCAAGGTTGCCCAGCAAGACTTGCTTTACGCCGGAAAGTTCCACCCATGACGTCGTCCAGGCTTGCGGGTTTTGCTGCTGTGACGGGCGCGGTGCGACGGGCAACGGGGCCGAGCCGCCAATGCCACCTTGCGGGCGCTGATCGGGGTTCAGTGTGAAGCTGATGTTCAGGCCGACTTCGCTGCCGTACATATAGTACAGACCCAGCCGCACGGTGTTGTTGGCCTGATATTCCAGTCCGTAGTTGATCGGGCTTTTGTGGTCAAACTCACCCCGCTTGCCTGATTCTTCGGTGTAGGCGTCAGAGGAATATTCGACCTTGCCGGTCCATTTGTCGTTGATCTGGTACTCGACGCCGCCAAAGAACGCCGCGTTGCCGTGGAACCACTGCTTGAAGTTGAAATTGCCGCCGTTGCCGATGTCGACCACGGCGCGTGGACCAAAGGGCTGACCAAAGGAGTTGTAGCTGCCAAGCCGGCCAAAGCCGACGCCGGCGGTCACCTTCAACCGGGGATTGACGGTCTTGGTTGCCGCGACATATTCACCCGCCGAAAGGCCGGTGCCGACAAAATCCTGCAGGCCGATCGTGACGGCAGGCAGATAGCGACCCTCTGTCAGGATCTGGTAACTGATGTCAAAGTTCCGGTCGTAGTAGGTATCGAATATATTCACGCCACCGCAATCTGGCGGACAGAAATTGGCGTTCCATTGGTGCAGGCCGACATAGCGAAACACGCCCGACAGACGGGGTGAAATCTGGAACCGCAGGGAATTCCTGTAGACCGGGCCGAATTGCGAATGATCAAGCGTCAGGTAACCGTCGGGCTGCTGTTCCCCCGAGGGCATGTCAATCAGGCCGGTCTGGCCCGAAAGGTTCAGACTCGGGCGCATTTCGGCTTGAGTTGGCGCTGCAAGGGTCAGAAAGGCCAGTCCGACGACACCAAGCAAGGCGGTGAATTTGGCGCGGTGTGTCACGGTACGGACCTTTCGACTTCACTGGCACTTTAGGCGAAAGCCCCGACGCGGCAACCCGGATTCGGACTCGATTGCGACGTTGCGGCAGCCGGGCAACTGAACGGGTGGTCTGGTCATCCCCTCGGCAGGGATTCGGCGACAAAACCAAAGCCTGAGACCGGATCGCCGTAACCTTCGACATAGGCGGTTGCAACGGCGCGGGCGGCTTGTGCGTCGCCAGTGGCCATCGCATTTCGCAAGGCCTGCAACGCCTTGGCCATATCAAGCTCTGACAGGCTGTTTTCGCGGGCACGCAAAATCTTGGCGTGCGGCGTGGTCAAAAAGCCCGCGCCAATCAGCAGTTCTTCGTGCAGCTTTTCACCGGGCCGCAGACCGATCATGCGGATTTCAATGTCGCCGTTCGGACGCGTCTCATCCTGCACGGTATAGCCTGCGGCGGTGATCATCTGTTCGGCCAGATCGCGAATCCGCATCGGTTTGCCCATGTCGAGTACAAACACGTCGCCGCCGGAATCAGCCGCCGAAGTGGCAAAACTGCCAGCCAGAAGGACAAGATGCACCGCCTCTGCAACCGTCATGAAATAGCGTGTGACGTCTTCATGCGTCAGGGTGATCGGGCCGCCGTTTTTGATCTGTTCCTTGAACAAGGGCACCACGGACCCCGATGAGCCCAGAACATTGCCAAAACGCACCATCGAAAAGACGGTTTTGCGCGACCGTTTGGCCAAATCCTGAACGACCATCTCTGCCAGACGTTTTGAGGCGCCCATCACGTTGGTGGGCCGCACGGCTTTGTCGGTCGAGATCAGAATGAAGCGTTCAACCCCAGCCTCTTCGGCGGCGTCGGCCAGGGTGCGGGTGCCAAGGACGTTGTTGGACATGCCCGCGACCGGGTTCGATTCGACCAAAGGCACGTGTTTGTAGGCGGCGGCGTGAAGCACAACCTCGATCCCGTGGTCTGACATGACCGACCGTGTGGCACGAGAATCGCTGACAGATCCCAGAACCGAAATAATCTCTGTTCGGCCAAGATCACCGCGCGCGCGCAATTCGCGGTCTATTTCGTAAAGGGCGATCTCGCTCACCTCAAACAATACCAGTTTGCGCGGCACGTAAGACAGAAGCTGACGACACAGTTCTGACCCGATAGAACCGCCCGCCCCAGTCACCAGAATCGACCGACCGCCATAGGCGGCAAGCCCGTCCGTCAGTTGTTCATCAATCGCCTGACGGCCAAGGAAACGGTCGGGCGTGACCGGGGCCAGATTGTCCACCAGCGCCTCTGTCCCGACCAGTTGCGCAAAAGACGGCAGCGTCAGCACATCCAGACCCAGCGCTTGAAGCCTGCGGGCGATCTGCATCTGCCTTGGTGCCGAGGCAGAGGGAATGGCGAGCAGAACGCGGTCAATCTCTTTGTCACGAACGATCTGTTCGATACGGTCAGGCGACAAGACGCGAAGTCCGTCTACCGTCATGGCTTGCAGGCCTTCATTGTCATCAAGAAAGGCAACGACGACGATAGAGGCATGCATTTTCAACGCAGCGGCCAGTTGAAGTCCCGTGGTTCCCGCCCCGTAGATCAACACGCGCCAGCGGCGATGCCCCCAGCGCAAGACCAACAAGTAAAGGTTCAGCATCGCGAGTCTGATGCCGACCGATCCTAAAAAGAACAACAAGCCGAACAGACTGATCCCCACCATAGGAAAATCCAGATGGGTGAATTTGCTTATGGCCCAAAGCGACACGGCCAAAACCAGCGCGAAGGTTGCGGTGCGCAACACGGACAGGGATTCGTAAGCCTTGAGCCGGATGTTCGGAATGCCCAGCGCCAGTGACGCGCCGATGGCCATCGGCGGAAGGGAGGCGAAAATATACCACATCTCTTCGACCTGTTCGCGCGGCATCGAGGCCGAATAGACCAGCATGTCGGTTGCAAACAACGAAAGCGGGGCGATCACCACGTCAATCAACAAAAAGACAAAGCGCTTGTGCACCCGGTTCAGGCGGTCAACCCAAGCGAAAAGCCGGTTGCGAAGTGCGGTCATGAACGACATCCGTTCGGTTTTGGGGAGGAGCGCGTCTTGACGCCCTGAAGGACAACTTCAGTCAAATTTACTTCATTAATGTTAATGGAGATACTTGCACAATGCGGCGCAAACAAGACTACGTCCACAACCCTAGGCTGAAATACGCTTAACTGTATATATTTACGGCCCGCCAAAGGGTCAGCGCCATCAGGCGAAGGTCCGAAAAGATCGTCCTGTGCCGCTGATACAGTATATCTATCCGCGCTTTGCGGGGCACGCAGCGCCGGGCGTAGACAGAATCGGTCTGTTCGGGCGTGTCGCATCTGGCCAAAAGCCGCTCTTCATGGCGGTGAAAGACCAGCGTGGCCAGACCGGTGATTCCCGGCCTGCTTTGCAGGACCTGTGCATAGATCTCGGGGAAGCGTTCGACATAGGTCCGCAGCGGCGGGCGGGGGCCGACAAAGCTCATATCGCCCGTCAGGACGTTCCAAAGCTGCGGCACCTCATCCAGACGCGACCGCCTTAGAAAGCGGCCGATCGGCGTGATGCGTGCGGTCTTGTCGCCGCCCGAAACGCCGGTATCGCTGGCCACCACGCGCATGGTGCGCAGCTTGCACAGAAGGAAGGGCCTGCCGGGGGCGCCCATCCGTTCTGACAGGTAGAAGACCGGGCGGCCCTCTCGTACCAGCAGGAAAAGGACCAGAAGGGTGAAGGGAACGGCCAGAATCACGGTCAACCCCAAGGCAAAAATCAAGTCCATTGCGCGTTTCGCAGGCGTCATGGCCACAGCCCTTTCAGGGAGTCAAGGTCGGCAACCACGCTGTGCGCGGTAGCCAGGGGAAGGTCGACATAAGACGCAAGGCGTTTTGTGCTGACGGCAACACATGGCACCGCCTCGGCCCGTTCGGGTCCAAAACGCCAGTGCGCGCCGTAGGCCTGCAACAGGTCGGCCATCGCGAGCGCGGGCTGTTGGGCAAGGTTCACCACATCGGGCAGGGCCTTGGCGGCGAACGAAGTTAGGATCAGCATTTCCAGCACCTGCGCCAACACCCTTGGGCCGATGTACGACCGAACCGGGCCGCCGGGCTGACCGGGGATCGGGTCCAACAGAACCGGACTGCACCGGGCACCGGACAACAATGTATCTGCGCCCGCAAGATTGCCCAACCGCAGGATCGTCAGGCGGTCGGGTGGCAGGATTTGCTGCGCTGCTTCTTCAGCGGCAAGCTTGGACTGACCATATGCGCTGAAGGGGTGCGGCGGCGTTTCCTCGTCAATCAGGGTGCATTGCAGGCCGTACACCGCCACCGACGACATCAGGAAAACATGGGCGGCGCCTGCCTTCAGGGCAGCGTCACACAAACCCGACACGGCACGGCGGTTTTCCGCCAGTTCGGCAGGACTGCCCCGGGTTTGCCCAGCCAGATGCAGGATCACGGCACCCTGTGGCAGCGACGGGGCGGGGTCTGTGCCGATGTTCCATGCCAGATCAATATCTTGGTCGGGCAAGCGGGCCGACCACAGGATCGGATGATCGGCCAGCCTTGCCCCCCACATATCTCGCAACAGGGTGCCAATCCGACCTGCCGCGCCGGTCACAACTATTGTGTTTTGCTTCAGTTTCGGATTATCCACAGGTTTATCAACACGCCTTTCTTCACCGACACTCCAATCAGGTTGACCCGCCAAGAAGCGCCAGTATGTACTGCCGCTTGATCTGGTTCAGCCCGCGCGGGTTGGACTTAGGAGACCCGCATGTCTGCAACGTTTCGGCCCATCCGACCCATTCTGGCAATTCTAGCTTTGCTGGCCGGTGTGTCGGCCTGCAGTCCGCCTCAGGATGTTGCCGATTTCCAGCAGGTGGTCAAAGGCTCTGACGACGCAAACGCGACATTTTCGGTTCAGATCGTGACACGCGACACGCTGCCGGTGTTTCAGGACTGGCCAAACGGTCATCCGACGCCAAATCTGGGATGGATTGCGCATCAGCGCACCGGGTCAGACGCCATCATTCAGCCCGGTGACCGGCTAAGCCTTGCGGTCTGGGACAATGACGAAACCTCGTTGCTAAGCCAGCCCGCTCAAAAGGTCATCCAGCTGCCGGACCTGCGCGTTTCAAGCTCTGGCACGATTTTCCTGCCCTATGTTGATGAAGTCTACGTTGCCAAGATGACGGAGGCCGAGGCGCGCAAGACGATTCAGGGCAAGCTGGTGTCGATCATTCCGTCAGCACAGGTTCAGTTGACCGTCGTGTCAGGCTCGCAAAACTCGGTTGAGGTCATTTCGGGATTGCCCCGGCCCGGACCGTTGCCATTGTCCGACCGCAGCACCACCATCACCTCTATTCTGGCACAGGCGGGCGGGATTACGCCGGACATGGTGAACCCGCAGATCAACCTGCAGCGCGACGGCAGGCTGTACCGGATCAGCGCAGAAAGGCTGTTCGACACGCCGGATCTGGACACCACCGTCCGGGGCGGGGACAAGATTTTCGTGCAGCCAGAAGACCGCTATTTCCTGTCCCTGGGCGCTGCCGGGCACGAGGCTGTCGTAGGCTTTCCCCATGACAAGGTGAACACTTTGGAAGCGATGGCGCTGATCGGCGGAGTGAATGAGAACGTGGCCAACCCGCGCGCCATCCTTGTGTTGCGCAACTACCCGGACTCGATGGTGCGCACCTTGGCCAAGAACGGTCCGCCCAAGGCGCGGATGGTTTTTGCGTTTGACCTGACCAACGCGGACGGCCTGTTCAGCGCCGGAGAGTTTCAGATTCAGGACCGCGATCTGGTTCTGGTCACCGAAAGCCCGCTGCTGAACCACGCAAATGCGATCAAAATATTCACCGGCCTGTTCGCAGGGGCCCGTACAGTCGTCACCGCCGTGAATTAAGGGCTATTCGCCGTCTTCCAGCCGGGTGCGCAGTTCGCGCAGCACGGGTAAAACGGCGCGGACCCGGTCGGCACCCAGCGCCTTGACCAGATCGCCGATAAAGGGGGCGATGGCGTGAACGGCTGCATCACGGGCCGCACGACCCGATGGGCTGATTGCCACAAACTTTTGCCGCGCATCGTCCCAATCGGGTCGGATGTGGATATGGCCCGCCCATTCCAGTTTGGCCAAGGTGTTGCTCATCGCGCCGCGTGTCACGTGAAAGGCTTTGGCAAGTTGGGCCGGGGTGCGTTCATCCTGCACGCCGGCAAGGTGATTCAGGACCGAAAAATGCGAAAGCTCCATCCCCTTTGGCAAGGCTTTTGAAATGCGGTTGCGGGCGAGTTGATCGGCCGTCAGCAATTCGCCGAACAGCGAGACGGCCAGATCTTCGATCCGTTCGTTCATCGTGCGACGGCTCTTTGGGGCAATCCTGAACTATGGCCCATCAAAGTCACGGTCGTGCTGCAAGGATGGGACACGGGCGCGGGCTTCGGTCACTTTGGCAAGGTCAAGGTCAACGAAGGTTACCCCGGGGTCTTGCCCGCCATCGGCCAGAACCTCTCCCCACGGGGCAATCGCCAGACTGTGGCCGTGGGTGCGCCGACCCTTGCCATTGGTTTCAGAATGAAAGCCGGTTTGGGCGGGGGCGAGGATGAATGCGCCGGTTTCAATGGCCCGCGCCCGCAGCAGGGTTTCCCAATGGGCCGCACCGGTGATGTGGTTGAATGCGGCCGGAACGGTGATTATTTGGGCGCCGCGCTGGGCAAGCCTGCGGTACAGTTGCGGGAACCGGACATCATAGCAGACCGTCATGCCGATTTTGGCGAAGGGCGTGTCTGCAAGCACAGCTTTTGTGCCGGGCCTGAAGCCGGATGATTCGCGGTAGACCTCGGTTTCTGAGACGTTGACGTCGAACATATGGATCTTGTCATAGCTCGCGGCGATGCTGCCATCGGGTGCGATCAGGAACGAACGGTTGGCAAAGCGGCCATCCTCGTCCCCGGTCAGCAGGGCGAGCGATCCGATCAGCAGCCATATCCCGCGCTTGGCCGCCGCATCACGCAGGGCGGCCAAGGTCGGGTCATCGGATTGGTGGCGCAGAACAGCCCGTTGTGCGGCGCGGTTGGACCAAAGGCCGTTGGTGCATTCGGGCGTCAGGACGAATCCGGCTCCACCGGCTTGCGCCTCTGTCACATAAGCCAGCGTTGCGGCCAGGTTGGCCACGGGATCATCCGTCACCGTCAGTTGAACCAACGCGGCGCGCATTGGGGTCAGGCCAGCATCGGGTCAAGCGCGCCCGCATGGTCCAGTTCGTGCAGGTCATCGCAGCCACCGACCAGCTTGTTGTCGATGAAAATCTGCGGAACCGTGCGGCCACCATTGGCGCGGCGTGTCATCGCATCGCGCAGCGTCGGGTCACGGCTGACGTCAATTTCGGTGAAGGCCACGCCCTTTTTGGTCAAAAGCCGCTTTGCTGCGACGCAATAGGGGCAGGTTGGGGTTGTATAGATCTCAACTGATTTCATGGGAGTGTTCCTTGGGCGAACTTATATCATACCGATTTAAGCATCCTTCGCAACGCGTGCCATGACCAAAACGGAAACCCCGATTGCACCGGCCGCAACGCAGGCCTCTGCCCCGGCGGCCAGTGTGGCACCTGAGGTCATCACGTCATCAACCAGCAGAATATGCCGCCCCTCAACCAACCCGGCGCGGCGGGGATGCAGGGTCAAAGCATCGGACATATTGGCAAAGCGGCCATCCCGGCTTAGCCCGTCCTGCGAACCGGTGTTGCGGCGGCGCTGCAAAAGGTCGGGGGCGTGGTGCAGCTTGGCCAGTTTCGCGATGCGGGCGGACAGGACAGCCGCCTGATTGTAGCGCCGTTTGATCAACCGCAGCCAGTGCAGCGGCACCGGTGCAACCAGCATGTCGGGCACAAGGATCGGCTGAACCGCCTTGAACATCCAGTCGGCGGCCGGGCGGGCAAGGTCCAGCCGGTCACCGTGTTTCAGGGCCAGAACCAGTTTGCGGCCATTGTCTTTGTACAGCATCGCAGCACGACCCGCACTCCACGGGCGGGCCACGGTCAGGCAATCATCGCACAGGACATCCTCTTGACGGTCTTCTCCCGGCAAGGGAATGCCGCAGGTCTGGCACACCAGTCCGGTGATGAAAGGCGTGTCGCGCCAGCAGTCGGCGCACAGGCCGAAGTCGCTTGTCACCCGCGCCCCGCAGGTGATGCATTGCGGCGGGTAGACCAGATGCAGCAAGGCTTGCAATCCCATCCGTCTCTCCTATGGTCCGCGCCATGCAGACCTTGCCCCTGATGACCGACCGCCCAACCCTTTTGCGCAACCGCCAAAAGGCCACCGCGCTATTCGTGCAGGAAATCGTTGTGGGTGAGGTTCAGGAGAGGCTCATCGAGGTTAACAGAGCGTTTACAGCCCCGCTGGTGGTGACAGGTTTTTCGCAAATGTGGCCGCAAATGCCCTGTATTGCGGATGACGAGGTCTTGGACGTGGTCGAGCGCGCGCACGATCTGGTGATCCACGCGCTGGCGCTGCATTGGGCGAATGATCCGGTGGGGCAGTTGGTGCAATGCCGCCGCGCCCTGCAACCGGATGGCTGGTTCATCGGGCTGATGTTCGCCGGACAGACCCTGCACGAATTGCGCAGCAGTTTGGCGCAGGCCGAGGCAGAGGTGACCGGCGGCCTGTCGCCCCGCGTTCTGCCGATGGGAGAGATTCGTGACCTTGGCGGGCTGTTGCAGCGGGCAGGGTTTGCCTTGCCGGTGGCCGACAGTTTCGCGATCAAGGTGCAATACCGGGATATGTTTCATCTGATGCACGACCTGCGCGCGATGGGCGAGGGCAACGCGATGATGCAGCGGTTGCGCGTGCCGACCCGCCGCGCCGTCTTTGCCCGTGCAGCAGAGCTTTATCAGCAGACTTATGGCGGCGTGGATGGCTTGATTCAGGCAACGTTCGAGATTGTAGTGCTGACCGGTTGGGCACCGCATGACAGCCAACCCAAACCGCTTCGGCCCGGCTCTGCCGCAAAGCGCCTGTCAGATGTACTTTCGGTTCCCGAACTGCGGCTTCCGCGTGAGCCGGGGCTTTGATCCGCCGCGAATTGAAACTATCTCTGCCAGACGAATCAAGGAGCTGCAGATGTCGGATGTCACCCCCGGAACCGGACGCCTGGCCCATGCACCGGCCAGCCATCCCGTCGTAAAGACCGCAAGGGTGGGCGTGTTGCTGGCCAATCTTGGTACGCCGGACGGCTATGATTATTGGTCGATGCGGCGCTATCTGAACGAATTTCTGTCGGATAAGCGCGTGGTCGATCTACCGGACTGGAAATGGCAACCGATTCTGCAAGGCATCATCCTGACCGTGCGTCCGTCAAAATCGGGGGCGAACTACAAGTCGATCTGGAATCACGAGGCGAACGAAAGCCCGCTGCTGACGATCACAAAGCGGCAGACGGCGGCGATAGCAGACTCGCTTTCGGCGATCTACGGCGACCGAGTCATGGTTGATTTCTGCATGCGCTATGGCAACCCGTCTACCGCGTCGAAGGTGCAGGCGATGATCGCGGCGGGATGTGAGAAGATCGTGTTCTTCCCCCTGTATCCACACTATGCTGGCGCCACCTCTGCCACCGCGAACGATGCCTTCTTCAAGGCGCTTAGCACAGAAAAGCGGCAGCCCGCGGTGCGCACCGTGGCGGAATACTTTGAACATCCGCTGTATATTCGGGCCCTCGCCCAATCGGTGACCGAGGCCTACGCGAAGCTGGACCATAAGCCCGACGTTCTGGTCACCAGTTACCACGGCATGCCGCTGCGCTATCTGATGGAGGGTGACCCTTACCATTGCCAGTGCATGAAAACGACCCGGCTGTTGCGTGAGGCGTTGGGGTGGCAAAAGGGTGCGATCGACGTCAGCTTTCAATCGGTGTTTGGTCGGGAAGTCTGGTTGAAGCCCTACACGGTCGAATATGTGGCCGAACTGGCCAAAGCGGGCAAGAAGCGAATCGCGGTGATGGCCCCTGCGTTTTCAGCCGATTGCATTGAAACACTTGAAGAAGTTCAGGGTGAGATTTGCGAGGCATTCCTGCATGCCGGGGGCGAAAGCTTTACCTATATTCCGTGCCTGAACGACCAACCGGCCCATATCGCGGCCTTGTGCGGCATTATCCAGGAAAATCTGGGCGGCTGGCTGGCTGCGTAACGGATGCGGCCCGGACTGACTGAACAGGTCTGAGCCAAATGAAAAGGACGGCGATTGCGCGCCGTCCCTTCAAACTTTTACCTGATTGGCCCACAGGACCGCAGGTGACCGCTATCAGTTGTTGGAAACAACAGCAGCGACAACCAGCAGAATCAGCAGCGGAACGATCAGACCAGCGCCCGACGACGAGTGCGTGGTTTCAGCGACCATCGGTGCCGGTTCGACCATCGGTGCGGCCATGCCGCCAGCGAAAGCGGAAGAAGCAGCCAGCGTCAGGGCGGCGGCGAGAGCGAATTTTTTCATGTTGATCTCCGTTATGTTTATCCAGCCGCTTGATCCGCATGGACGCGACAGAATTGTTGCTCGTGGCAGGATAAAAGCATTTTGATGGCGCTTTTGCAACCGCCCGACGCCGGGTTTAGCCAAGTGTTGCCGTATTACCCGCAGATCCCAAAAGAAAAAGACGGCAGCCATGCTGCCGTCTTTTCCGCAAACCGGATGACCGGATTGGCGCTGCGATCAGTTGTTGGAAACAACCGCTGCAACGACCAGCAGGATCAGCAACGGAACGATCAGGCCTGCGCCCGAGGACGAGTGCATGGTTTCGACAACGGCAGCGGTCGGGGTGACCATCACTTCGTGGGTGCCGCCGGCGAAAGCGGTGGAAGCAGCCAACGACAGAGCGGCAGCGAGAGCGATCTTCTTCATAGTGTTCTCCAGTTAATGCGCCGAACCGAATTTTTGCAGAGGCGGCGGGCGCGCCCAAGACTATTCCTCATGTTGTGTTACAAGCAGGTAGGTCCAAGGTTTGCAACAGTTTGCCCAAGACTCTTCTTGTGTGGCACCCTGATATCGTCAAATAGGCAACACTTGGCAATCTTGTTTGCAACACGGCATTTTAAAGCCACAAACAGCGGGCTTGGGTTGAGCGCTTGCAAGGCGTTTGCGCGGCCCGAATGATGCCGCCTAGATCAGCAGCACCTGCGTGCCCACCGAAGCCAGATCGAACAGTTCCAGGATATGTTCGTTGTAAAGACCGATGCAGCCATTCGAAGAGCGGCGACCGATCTTGCGGGTGTCGTGCGTGCCGTGAATCCGGTACGATGGCCAATCCAGATACAGCGCACGCACCCCCAGCGGGTTTTCCGGAGAACCGCCTTCGACAGAGGCCGGCCAATCCGGATTACGCTCCAGCTCTCCCTTGGTGGCCACCCAGCGCGGGTTGACGACTTTCTGGATCACGGTGGTGTTGCCACGACGGGTCAGTTCTTCGGTCAGGGGCACAGAGGTGGGGTAAAGCTTGTAGACCGACTGATCTTCCGACCAGAAATGCAAGGCGCGTGAGGTGATATCGACAAGGATCGCGCCCTTTTTGGTGCTGGCGAAATAGTCCTGCCAGTCGCGCAGCCGAAAGCTGGAAATGTTGGCGCGCGGATTGACCTCGGTCGTGGGGGTTTCAAACTCTGTCGAGTTGGCAAAATCGGCAGCCTGCGCCGGAATGGCTGCTGCGCCAAGCCCGGCGGCAGCTGCGGTCAGAAACAACCGGCGTCCCAGCTTTTCGGTTTCGTCAGACATGCGCTGATCTCCTTTGTTATTCTTTTGGTGCCGCACGTGTGGCGCGACTGCTTGATGGAATCCTCATACAGCCATAGGCGGCGGACGGCAATTCACACGCATGTCAGTCGGCATCGGCTTGCCATGGGTTTTTCTTGGTCACAACATGCGCTAAGGGATATTTGACAGACACAGAGGCCCGGTCAGGGTCCGGTACAGGTGACGAACCATGGAACGACGCACTGCTTTGCTATTTGGCGCGGCTGCCGCTTTGGCCGCTTGCACCCGGCCCAATCCAACGCCGGTCGGTTCGGATGGCCTGCCGCTGCCGCAGGTCTACCACATCAAACCCGGCGACGAATCGGCGATATCGTTCCGGATGCTGGATGCGGTCAATTCGTTGCGCCAAAGCAAAGGTGCTACGCCCGTTGCGTTCAACGCGGCACTGATCGCCGCCTGCGCCGCCCATTCGCGTGACATGGCCGTGCAGAACCGCCCGTGGCACTTTGGGTCGGACGGATCGTCGCCTTTGGTGCGGGTGCAGCGGGTCGGTTATACCGGAAAATTGCTGGGAGAGTTGATTTCGGAAACCTACCAGACAGAGCTGGTGACCTTGTCGGACTGGATGAACCAAAGCGACACGCGCGATGTGGTTCTGGACCCCAGGGCAACTGAACTTGGCTTTTCATGGTTCCAGGAGCAGACCGGCAAACTGTGGTGGACCATGGTTCTGGGTGCCGCAACCGTCTGATCGCTGCGGGGACCGTCAGGCCCCCGCGTGCCCGCTCAGGGGAAGATGTTGATCTGGGTGCCAGGGTTGACCATGGCGTAGATCTCTTCAATCTCTTTGTCGGTCACCGCGATGCAGCCCACAGTCCAATCGCCCTTCACCTTGGTCCAGCCCGGTTGGCCGTGGATAAAGATGTTGTCGCCCGCCTTTTTGCCCTGTGCTGCGGCAAAATCAACTTGCGCGGTGTTGGGGTAGGAAATCCCAAGGGACAGATGATAGGTTGAATTCGGATTGCGGTGGCTGATCAGATACGCACCTTCGGGTGTCTTGCCGTCGCCTTCGAACTGCTTGGGGCCGATCGGATTGCCGCCAAGCTGAATCTCATAGGTTTTCAGCACTGTCGTGTCGTGCAGCATGTACATCTTGCGGTCGGCCTTATGCACCTCGATCGCGGTGATGGGGACGCCGTGATAGGTCCGGAATTTTGAGTGTTGGCCGCAGGATGCAAGTCCAAGCAGGGCAAGGGTCAAAAAAAGTGCCCGAAGAAATGGTGTCATGTCGTGCCTGCCTCGATTTTTTTTCATGGGTTTAGCCGAAAGGCGGCAATCTGGCCAGCCACTTTGGACGGGGCTGTCTAAAGCGTGAACTGTGCGGCAAGTTCGACATGGAGTGACCAGCGGAATTGGTCGATGACCTGCACCCAGTTCAGCTTGTAGCCCGCCTGAGTCAATATCTTGGCATCGCGCGCAAAGGTGGCAGGGTTACAGGACACGGCGGCAATGACCGGAACCTTTGACCGGGCAAGCGTGTGGCTTTGCGCTTCCGCCCCGGCGCGGGGTGGGTCGATGACGACGGCGTCATAGCCCTTGAACTCGTCCGGTTCCAGCGGGCGGCGGTACAGGTCGCGCACGTCGTTGGTGACGCGCTTGATACCGTCCGCCATGCGAAAACCTTTGTCGAGCGCGGTCAGCATGGCAATGTCGCCTTCGACCGCGTGAATTTCGGCCTTTTCGGCAAGCGGTAACGCAAAGGTGCCGATCCCGGCGAACAGGTCGGTGATACGGCGGGCTTGGCCAACGGCCTCTTGGACGCAGGCAAGCAGGGTTGCTTCGCCCTGAGCCGTCGCTTGCAGGAACGCGCCAACCGGCAGCGGTACGTTGGCGCGGCCAAAGCGCATCATCGGCTGGGCGCGTTGGGCCACCACCTCGCCGTTCCAGGTCAGACGAGACAGGCCATGCGCCTCGGTCAGGCGGGCAAGATCCATGCGTTGGTTGGAATCCGCCTCTTTGCCACCCGTGACGGCAACATCGGGACCAGAGGGCGTGCGGGTGATCGACAGGTCCATTTCCGCACTGCGTGAGCCGCCCATTTTGACAATCGCCTCAAGTGCCGGAAAGGCGGCGATCAGGTCGGGGTGCAGCAATTGGCAGTGCGGCACCTCGACCAGCGTTTCAGAGGCGCGGGCGTGAAAGCCCATCAGGACGCCGCCTTTGGTGCGACGTGCCGCCAAAGTGGCGCGGCGACGCGAGCGCGGGGGGGAGGTGATGACCGGGCGCAGGTCAGCCTGTAACCCCTGTGCGGCAAGGGCGCTGCGCACGATGCCCATCTTCCAGTCGGCGACAAAGCTGTCGGATGCGTGCTGCATCATGCAGCCGCCACAGGTGCGGGCATGGACGCAAGGCGGTTTGACGCGCAGGGCAGAGGGCGTGATAATGCGGATATCGGTCAGCGTGTCGCCTTTGACGGTGCCATCAACCTCTTCGCCGGGCAGGGTTTGCGGGACGAAGATGGCACCTTCGGGGCCTTGAAAGATGCCGTCGCCCAGATGGCCCAGCCGCGCTATGGTAAAACTCACTCTGCCGCTTCCCTGTCTTCAACACCGATGAAGCCGCCGCTTTGGCGGTTCCAGTAGCGGGCGTAAAGCCCCCCAAGTGCCAAAAGTTGCGCATGAGAGCCTTGTTCTACGATCTGCCCCTGATCCAGCACGATGATCCGGTCCATTTCGGCGATGGTGGACAGGCGGTGGGCAATGGCCAGAACGGTCTTGCCTTCCATCACGCGGGCAAGCGCATTCTGGACAGAAGCCTCAATCTCCGAGTCCAGCGCCGACGTCGCCTCGTCCAGCACCAATATCGGCGCGTCTTTCAGGAAGGCGCGGGCGAGGGCGATGCGTTGACGCTGGCCGCCCGACAGTTTCACGCCGCGTTCGCCAAGAAAGGCGTCATAGCCGCTGCGGCCCTGATGATCCTTGAGTTGCAGGATGAAATCATGCGCCTCTGCCGCGCGGGCGGCGGCGTACATCTGGTCGTCGGTGGCATCGGGGCGACCGTACAGGAGGTTTTCGCGCGCTGACCGGTTGAACATCGCAGTTTCCTGCGTGACCATGCCGATCTGACGGCGCAGGCTTTCCTGCGTGACAGCCCGCACGTCGATGCCGTCGATCAGAATCCGCCCGCTTTCGGTGTCATAGAGCCGCAAAAGCAGCGAAACGAGGGTGGATTTCCCGGCACCCGACGCGCCGACGATGCCGATCTTTTCACCAGGCAGCACGGCCAACGACACCTTCTGCAGGCCGCCCTTCTTGCGGCCATAGGCGAAAGAGACGTGGTCCATCTCTATCCGGCCTTTTACGGCGGGCATTTCAGTCGCGTTGGCGGCATCGGTCAGGGAATAGGGCGGGGTCAGGGTGCGCAGGCCATCCTCGACCTCCCCAAGATTGCCGAATATCCCCATGAGCGAGAAGCTGACCCAACCGGTCATCTGCGCCAGACGGAATGACACCGCGCCAGAAGCTGCAATATCGCCGGTACTGGCAGCCCCGGTTGACCACAGCCAGACGGTCGCGCCAACCATCAAGACGGGCAAAACTCCGGCCAAGGCCATCAGGTTGAAGCGGAACCACGAGGAAATCGCGCCGTACACCATCGCCGAGTCGCGGAAGGTTTGCATGGCGTCCAGGGCCACGCGGTCCTCATGTTCGGTGTGGGCGAACAGTTTCACGGTTTTCATGTTGGTGACGGTGTCGACGATCTGGCCGGTGACATTGGCGCGGGCTGAGGCGCGCATCGCCCACGCGCCGCGCACCCGGCGCAGGTAGTAGCGGATGAACAGGCAATAGCCGACAACCCACGCCAGCAGGACCAGCGACACCATGCCGTTGATCGCCACCATCAGGGCAACGGACCCGATGACAGAGGCCAGCGCGAATGCCGCCGTTTCAATGGTGCCTGACACCACGTCCGTCGCGGCCCGTGCGGTCTGCATCTGCTTTTGCGCGATACGGCCCGCAAAGTCGTTGTCAAAGAAGGTGACCGAATGACCCAGGGTCCAGCGGTGCAGCCGCGACAGGATCAGCGGAAACAGGTTGGGTTCGATCGTCAGCGCAAGGGCAGAGGTGTTGATGCCGAAGATCAGCGGGCGGGCGATCAGGTAGAATGCGGCAAAAAATGCGAAAAGCTGCCAGTGCAGGTGGAAGACTTCGGACGGCGTGCCGGTGGCGGCGTCAATCACCCGGCCAAGGATGACGGCGCTGACTGCTTCAAGCGAGCCTGCGACGGCGGACCAGAAGGTGGCCCAAAGCACTCCGGCCCAAGCGCCTTTCAGGGCCCAGACGAAAAACTGCATCGGTTTGGCTGGCGGCGGCAGGTTGGTGGGCCGGAACGGGGCTATGGTGGGGCCAAGCATCATTCGGCAGCCTCCTCGACCGCGTCGCGCAGGAAACCGCCGGATTGGCGCGACCAGAACTGCGCGTACAAACCGTCTTTGGCCAGAAGGGCGGCGTGAGTGCCCTCTTCGGCGATATGGCCTCCCTCCAGCACGACGATGCGGTCCATCGCGGCGATGGTGGACAGGCGGTGCGCAATGGCGATCACGGTCTTGCCCTGCATGACGCCAAACAGCGCCTTTTGAATTGCCGCCTCAGCCTCAGAGTCCAGCGCGCTGGTCGCTTCATCCAGAATAAGGATCGGCGCATCCTTCAGGATCACGCGGGCCAACGCCACGCGCTGCCGCTGACCGCCGGACAGTTTCACCCCGCGTTCGCCGACATGGGCGTCATAGCCTTTGCGGCCCTGCGGGTCTTCCAGCGTCAGGATGAAATCATGCGCCTCTGCCTGCCGGGCGGCGGCAATCATCGCATCTTCACCGGCATCGGGGCGGGCGTACAGGATGTTGTCGCGCACCGACCGGTGCATCAGACTGCTGTCTTGCTGCACCATGCCGATCTGCGACCGCAGGCTGGGTTGCGTAACACGGGCGATGTCCTGACCGTCGATCAGGATCTGCCCCTCTTCGGTGTCATAAAACCGCAGGATCAGCTTGACGAGGGTGGATTTGCCCGCGCCAGACCGACCGATCAGCCCAATGCGTTCACCGGGCCGCACGGTCAGGGACAGGTTTTGCAACCCGCCTGAACCGCGCCCGTAGTGGTGGCTGACGCCCTTGACCTCAACCAGACCTTTCTGAAAATCCAAGGGCTTGGCGTCTTTTGTATCAACCAGCGTGATCGGTTCGGTGATCGTCTGCATACCCTCTTGGACGGTGCCAAGGTTCTGCACCAGATTTGTCGTCGCCCACATGATCCAGTAGGTCATGGAGTGCAGGCGCAGCACCAAAGCCACCGCTGCGGCAACCAGACCGACAGAGGCTGCGCCCTGATACCACAGGTAAATCGCCCAGCCCGAGACTCCGGTAACCATAAGCCCGTTCAGGAAGGTCAGGACGGTGTCCATGACCGTGACAATCCGCATCTCTTTCTGAAACGTGGTGCGCGCCTTTTCAATCGCCTCTTTGGCATAGGCGAGTTCGCGGTCATCATGGGCGAACAGCTTGACCGAATGGATGTTGGTGTAGCTGTCAACCACGCGGCCGGTGACAGCCGAGCGCGCCTCGGAGCTGGCGGTTGAGGCTGGCCCGGCGCGGCGGATCGTCCAGCGCATCAGCGCGATGTAGCCAAGGAACCACAAGACCAGCGGGATCAGCAGCCGTGTGTCGGCATTGGCCAGCATCAGGGCGGCGGCGATCAGTGTGGTGGCCGCGAAAGCCACGGCGTCAAAGACCTGAAACACCGCATCCCCTGCCGCCGGGGGGGCCTGCATGATGCGGTTGGCGATCCGGCCCGCGAAATCGCTTTCAAACCAGCCGACAGGTTGACGCAAGATGTGCGCGTGTGCCCGCCAGCGCATCATGGTGCCAAAGTTGGTCAGGATCGTATTGTGCAACAGCGCCACGTTGGTGCCACCAATCAACGGGCGAACCAGGACGATGGCTGCAGCCACCAGCATGATTTCGGTCCCATGAGCGCCCCAGACCGAGGTTGGCGTGCCCTGCCCAAGCAGGTCGACCAGATGACCCATGTACCAGATCAGGCTAACCTCAGCGACCGCGTTCAAAGTTGAAAACACGGCAGTCGCCGCGAAAACCTTGCGGAACGGGCGGATATAGTCAGCCAGAAACGGCCAAAGCTGGCGCGGCGGGGCATCTGTCTGGGTATAGGGGGCGTAAGGGTCAACAAGACCCTCAAAGAATTTGAACATGGCGGACCTTTGGATTGCCCGCAGGATATAGACTGAATCGTGGGCGAGGGAAACCACACCGTTACGCCAGCAGCATTTCCTTGGTCAGACGCAGATCGCTGGCCAGCCAGCGCGCCTCGATCTCGGCCAGACGTGCCCCAAGGGCGGGGCCGCGATAGGCGGGCATCAGGTCGGCGGCGGACACCGGGAAATGGCTTTGCGAACCACGCTGCAGGTCGGCTTGCCAAGCGTGGGGCAAGGGCCGTTCCAGCATCGCAGCCCGGGCCAGAAGGGCATCGGCGGCAGGTGTTGCACCCAGCTTCCAACCCAAAGCTGCGGCCGAGAGGGTAGAGCCGATTTCCTCTTTGATCCGGGTCAGTTCAGCCTGTTCCTGCCGGGACAGACGAAGCGCTTCGCCGACCTCCTGCCCGCCCAGCACCACAAGACGGCGTTGCCAGCGGGGCGGCATTTCGGATTCCAGATGGACCAGCGGCGCTATGGCGCGGGGGTCGGCCCCGGGCAAGACGCGGTGAAGCACACCGGATGCGGCCATGCTGGCCAGCGCGGGGGCGGGGTCAACAGCGGCCAGCAGCTTGCGCATTTCGGCCCCGATGCGTTCGCGGCTAAGGCTGTCAATCCCATCGGCAAGATCGGCACAGGCAGCGAGACCTTCGGCGTCGATGCCCAGCGCGGGGTCGCCGTAGGTCGCATGAAACCGGAAGAATCGCAGAATGCGCAAATAGTCTTCGCGGATGCGTTGGGCGGGCTCACCAACAAAACGCACCCGGCGGGCCAAAAGGTCGGGCAAGCCGCCCAACGGGTCCAGCAATTCGCCAGAGGGTTCGGCGTACAGCGCGTTCATGGTAAAGTCGCGGCGGGCGGCATCCTCGGCCAGGTTGGGAGAATACGCTACCACGGCGCGACGGCCGTCGGTTTCCACGTCGCGGCGGAACGTGGTGATTTCATGCAGCACGCCGCCAGCAATCACGGTGACCGTGCCGTGATCCAGACCAGTCGGGATGACCTTGAAACCCGCAGCCTCGGCCAGATCCATCACCTGTTGCGGGCGCGCGTCGGTCGCAAGATCAAGGTCTGAAACCGGTTCGTGCAGCAGGGAATTGCGCACACAGCCGCCGACAAACAGAATCTGGTGCCCCGCCAGCCCCAGAACGGCACACAAGGCCTGTGTTCCGTGCTGTTCAAGCCAAGCGCCACCAACCCTCATCCGCCAAACCCTATGTAGACGCCCCTTCGGCGAGGCCGCGCAGTATCCGTGCGGTTGCACCCCAGATGCAATATGGCCCCCACGGCACAGCGTAATATGCCCGCCATTGCCCGCGCCACTGTCTGCGTTCGATTGCATAGCTGGCGGGGTTCAATAGATGCGACAGGGGCACGGTAAACACCTCTTCAACCTCTCCAGAATCGGGATTGGGCGAAAATTGGGCAACTTCGGCAAGGATCGGGGTCATTTGAAACCCGGTGACCGTTTCATGCGCGGACAGACGGCCAAGGAGGCGGACATTTGAGGCTGGCAAGCCAATCTCTTCTTGCGCCTCGCGCAGGGCGGTCGCCTCAAGACTGGCATCGCCGTCTTCTTGTTTGCCGCCGGGAAAGGCGATCTGGCCGGGGTGGTGTTTCAGGTGCGAGGCGCGCTTGGTCAGGATTACATCAACCCCACTGCGGCCCGGCATCAGGCCCACCAGAACCGCCGCCGCACGCAGGGTCCGGTCCTTTGGGGCAAGGGCGGGGTTCAGGTCAAAGTCGGACGAGTTCCCGCCTGACCGCGCCAAAGCGGCGATCAGGCGGTTCATTTCATCAGGCATTGTCGTCTTCGGTCTGGGCAACTTTGGCGGCTTCAAAGCCCAGGGTTTTGGGGTCAAATTCGTAATGCGCGCCGCAGAACTGGCAGTCGGCGGTGACAATGCCGGATTCGGTTGTCATATGGCCAATGTCGCGCTGCGAATAGATCGACATGGTCTGGCGCACCTTATCCTCGGAACACGAACAGCCGAAATGCACCGGGGTCGAGTCAAAAACCCGCGGGATTTCTTCGTGAAACAGACGGATCAGCAGGTCTGTGGGCGCTATGGTCGGGCCGATCAGCTCAAGCTCTTCAACCGTGTCCAGCAGGATGTTGACGCGGTTCCAATTCTCTGCCGGTTCCCCCGCCAGAATATCGGTGTGCGACAGCAAGCCGCCTTCGCCAGAGCCCATGTCGGCGGCGACACCCTCACCCACCGGGGGCATGTGTTGCAGCATGACACCACCACCGCGCCAGTGGGACGGATGACCGGGCATCTGGCTTTTGCCGAAGGTCAGCGAAAAGCGGGTGGGCAGTTGTTCGGACTGGGCAAAGTAAGTCTGCGCGCAGTCAGACAGCGAATTGCCCGCAATCGGAGTATAGCCCTGATACGGCGTCATCCCGGCACCCTGATCCAGCATGACGGCGAAATAGCCCGCACCGATCTGGCTGAAGGCGTCGTCTTCCGGGTCAAGCCGTTCGGCATCATAGCTGGCATAGGCGCGGATGCGGGCGGGTTGGCCATCTTCGGTCGGGCCGTAATAGTCGGTCGCGATCAGGCGCGCCGGACCATTGCCGCGCACTTGCAGCGACAATTTCCAGCGCAGTTTGATCGACTGCCCGATCAGGGCGGTCAGCAAGGCGGCCTCGGCCACCAGCGCCTCGATCTGCGGGGGATATTGGTGCTGGGTCAGAACGCGGTCGAGAACGCCATCCAGACGGACCACGCGGCCGCGGATATCGCTGGCGTCAAGCTGAAAGGGCAGGACGGTATCGTCCCAGGTGATCTGGTTTGGGGTCGCCATGGGTATTCCTTGGGGGTTTCCTTAAGGTGCCGATGTTGGCATACCGCGCCTATATAGGCAGAGCAACCGGGCCACCAAGGGGCAAGCCATGATCAGACGCTATGGCGAGGCTGTAAAACGTGGGCAACGCTACACGCGGCGGCCCGGAGTTTACGGCGTTCTGCTGCGCGGGGGCGAGGTTTTGCTGACCCATCAGGCCGAACCGATCCCGGAATATCAGCTTCCCGGTGGCGGAATTGACAAGGGAGAGGCCCCGATCGCCGCCCTGCACCGCGAAGTGTATGAAGAGACCGGCTGGCATATCGGCCCGCCGCGCCGCCTAGGCACCTATCGGCGTTTCACCTACATGCCAGATTATGACATGTGGGCCGAAAAGGTCTGCACCATCTATATTGCCCGCCCGACCCTGTGCCAGGGCCCGCCGTCCGAGGCGGGCCACACCGCGATCTGGGCGCCTGCCCGTGTGGCTTTGGAATTGCTGGACAATGTCGGCGACCGCGCCATGCTGTTTCAGGCTTTGGCAGAGGGTGGGCTATAGGGCAGTCCGGTGTTTGAGGTTGGCGAGGTTTGGGGGGCGACCAACTTTTCACGATGGGCTGCCGCTAAGCTTGGCCGGTGTAGTCAAACAGCACGCCTGACACATCATCGGGGAAATCCCGCCCTTTGGCATATTCGGACAGGTCCCAGATCAGTGCCTCAAGCAGGGCCGTGCTGGACAGGGCAACGCTTTGGGCCAAAAGGCGCATCAGACCATCGCCGCCCAGTTCATTGCCCTGCGGATCAGGACATTCGGTGATGCCGTCTGACGACAGGAAAAGCCGATCGCCGGGCTGCAGGGTCAGCATACAGCGGTCATAGGTCGCGTCGGCGATCAGGCCGATGGGCATGCCGCCACTGCCAACCTCTTGCAAACTGCCGTCCGCACGAATCACCACCGGATGCGGATGACCGGCCTGCACGAATTCGACATGGCCGGATGCAAGGTTGATATCGGCGTAGGCCATCGTGAAATATTGATCGACCTTCATCTCTTCGATCATCATGGTGTTCAGCCGGTTGGCAACAACCTCTGCCGGCCACGAATCGCGCTGCCCATGAACGTTGACGTTCAGCGCGATGTTCTGATCCGAAGGGCCGCTGGAAAACAGGCCAGCCAACCGCGCCGACATCATGCCAGAGGCCACACCATGGCCCGACACATCGACCGAAAAGATCGCAACCCGCTGGTCATCAATCCGAAAGCTGCCAACCAGATCGCCGCCCACATGGCCCGAGGGTCGCAGCAGGACATGCGCGATACCCCCACCGAAATCGCGATGACGGTCGCGCACGAGGGCCTGCTGCAGCTTGTGCGCCTCTATCAGATCCCGGTCGAGCGAATCGTAAACCTTTTGCAACTGATCCAAGGTGCTGCCAACCAGACGGTTCTTTTCAACCAGCTCTTGCTGCATCGAAACGATTCGCCCCGCTGCACGCAACCGGGCCCGTAATTCACCCGAACTGACCGGCTTCGTCAGAAAATCATCGGCACCGTTTTCCAGACCAACCGCGATTTCAGTCTTTTCCGATTTGGAGGTCAGCAGGATGAAATAGCCGTAGCCGTCCCGTGGCAGGGCGCGAAAGGCTTGGCACAGTTCAACCCCCGTCATGCCCGGCATCACCCAGTCTGACAGCACGATATCAAATGTCTGCTTGCTGCACATCGCAAGGGCCGCGTCGCCCGTCTCTGCCTCTGTCACGTCATAGCCCCAGCGTTGCAACTGCACAGCCAGCATCCGGCGCTGCGCGCGGCTGTCATCGACCACAAGCACACGGACCCGGTTTTGGGGAACCGGTGGCATCAGAGGCTCGCGTGGTTTTGACATTGCAAACATTTTGATCCCGGACTTTCGGCGCATGAAGGTGCCGTAGCGTCCAGTTCTGCGCCGCAGCCTTTAAAAGAGGATGAAGCCTAAAACTCTCAATTCTAGGGTTGTCCGGGTTTACCGGTTGGCAAGGTCGACGGTTCATGCTGGCGCTTGGGTGAATGTGGGGATCAGGGATGATAGACTGGGACAGAGTGCTTGAATTGCGGTCCGAAATCGGACCAGAGGATTTTGACGAAGTGGCCAGCCTGTTTCTGGAGGAAACCCAGGAGGTGATCGTGCAACTGACGGCCAGCAACGGGGCCAAGGCGCTGGCCGCCGATCTGCACTTTCTGAAAGGTGCGGCGTTGAACCTTGGCTTTGTGACGCTGGCCGACCTGTGCCAGGATGGCGAACGTCGGGCTGGCAGTGGGGACGTGTCGGTCGATCTTGAGGCCGTGAAGTTGGCCTATGCGTCCTGCCGGACCGCGTTTGAAAATGGCGCTGAACAGGCATTTGCGGCCTGATCACCGCTTGCTTGCCCTTGCTTGCGTTTCCCGGTAATCGCGGGACGAAACGATGGAGCGTGCGATGTTCAAGCCCAAGAAAGTCGTCCTTGCCTATTCCGGTGGGTTGGACACCTCGATCATCCTGAAATGGCTGCAGACCGAATATGGCTGCGAGGTGGTGACTTTTACTGCCGATCTGGGTCAGGGCGAAGAGCTTGAACCGGCGCGGGCCAAAGCGATCCTGATGGGGATTGCGCCGGAAAACATCCATATAGTTGACGTCCGAGAAGAGTTCGTGCGCGACTTTGTGTTCCCGATGTTTAGGGCGAATGCCTTGTATGAGGGGCTGTATCTTCTGGGCACCTCAATCGCGCGGCCTTTGATTTCGCAGCATC
Source organism: Rhodobacterales bacterium (assembly GCA_038231775.1). Lineage (GTDB taxonomy): Bacteria > Pseudomonadota > Alphaproteobacteria > Rhodobacterales > Rhodobacteraceae > Stagnihabitans. The sequence continues at coordinate 34,547 of JBBRKS010000018.1, forward strand.
TGGTGCGGATTGCGCATGAAACCGGTGCCGATGCGGTGGCACATGGGGCGACCGGCAAGGGCAATGATCAGGTACGCTTCGAATTGTCGGCAGCGGCTTTGGACCCGGCGATCCGCGTGATTGCGCCGTGGCGGCTGTGGGATCTGACCTCGCGCACCCGGTTGCTGGAATTTGCCGAGACGAACCAGATTCCGATTGCCAAGGACAAGCGTGGCGAAGCGCCGTTCAGCGTGGATGCGAACCTGCTGCACACCTCATCCGAAGGCAAAGTGCTTGAGAACCCCGCTGAAGAAGCGCCGGAGTTTGTGTATCAGCGCACGGTCAGCCCGGAAGACGCGCCGGATCAGGCCGAAATGGTCGAGATCGAATTTCTGCGCGGCGATGCCGTGGCGATCAATGGCGAGGCGATGAGCCCGGCGACGATCCTGACGCGACTGAACGAAATCGGCGGCAAGCACGGCGTCGGGCGGCTTGATCTGGTCGAAAACCGCTTTGTTGGCATGAAATCGCGGGGAGTCTATGAAACTCCCGGTGGGACGATCTTGCTGGAGGCGCACCGGGGGATTGAGCAGATCACGCTCGATTCCGGGGCTGGTCACCTGAAGGATTCGATCATGCCGCGCTATGCGGAATTGATTTACAACGGCTTCTGGTTCTCACCCGAGCGCGAAATGTTGCAGGCGCTGATCGATAAAAGCCAAGAGCATGTCTCGGGCACGGTACGGGTCAAGCTGTACAAAGGGTCGGCGCGGACGGTGGCGCGCTGGTCGGCCGAAAGCCTGTATTCCGAAAAGCACGTGACGTTTGAAGAGGATGCCGGGGCTTATGACCAGAAGGATGCCGAGGGGTTCATCCGCTTGAATGCCCTGCGGTTGAAGCTGATCGCGACACGGAATGCGCGTGTGAAATCGTAGGATAACACGCGTGTTATCTGCGGTAAGGGCTTGAAAATTAAGGGTAAACTGAAAAAAGTTTACCCTTTTTTAACTTTTTATCTCATACCAAAGCGTGGGCGGCAAGCCGGTCGTAAAACGGCTGCGCCTGATCGGCCAGACGCTGAAACTCGGGTGAGAGGGTCGGCAGCGGGCCCTCTGGGTCGTCGAGGCCAGTGGATTGATGCACCGCGTTGTACCAGTGCGGGGCCCAGGCGCCGTCATAGGGCTTGGGGCCAGCAGGCCAGTGTAGCATCTTTTCGGTGAAGGGGATGTTCAGCGCGGTGCAAAGGTTTTGCAAGGTGGCCTTGGGCGTTTCGCGGATCGTTTCGGCAGACACGACAAGAGGAGCGTGGCCCAGCCATTGGGCGACCTCGTCAAACAGTTCGGCTTGCTGCACGTAGCCGATATCCGCCAAGGTCGGGCTTTCGCGTTTCTTGGCGTAGCTGGCCACGACACGGGCGGGGTGGCGGATCAGGAAGACGTTGGTCAAGCCATGCATGAAGCCACGATCAAATTCTGGGATCATGTGCAGGGTCATGTGCTTTTGGTAAAACAGGCTCTGATGCTGCGGGATCTGGCCGGTGCAGGCGTGGGCCACACCTTCCGGGTCTGACAGGCCAGAGGCTATGACATCCTCTTTCATAGGGTGGTCGATGCCGGTGGCGCGCAGATAGGCGGCATAAAAGGGTTCATCCCAGACGGCGCAATCCCCACGCGCGGCAAAGGCGTACATCATGGCGGTGGACAGGTTGCGGGGGCCGCTCCACATCGCGATCTTGTGCGGATCGGGGGTCATGCGCCCACCAGCTTTTTGTACAAGCCGCGGATGCGTTCGGTCATCGGGCCGAGTTGGCCAGTGCCGATGGTGCGACCATCGATGGAGCCCACCGGGGTTTGCGCGCCGAAGGTGCCGGTCAGGAAGGCTTCGTCGGCGGAGTAGGTCTCAACCAGCGAGAAGTTCTTCTCATACACCGGGATGGCGTTGGCGCGGCACAGGTCGATGACCTTTTGGCGGGTGATGCCGTTCATGCAGTAATCCCCCGTGCTGGTCCACACCGCGCCCTTTCGCACGATGAAGAAGTTGCAGGCGTTGGTGGTGTTAACAAAGCCGTGGATGTCGAGCATCAACGCCTCATCCGCGCCGGCTTTTTCGGCGGCGATGCAGGCGAGGATGCAGTTCAGTTTGGAATGCGAGTTGAGTTTCGGGTCTTGTGTCATTGGCAGGCCGCGCAGGTGAGGCACGGTGGCCAGACGGATAGGGCGCGGCAGTTTCTGGCGCGAATGTTCCATGATGATCACCATGGTCGGGCCGTTTTGCGCCAGTTTGGGGTGCTGGAAGGGGCGGGTTTTACGGCCACGGGTGACCATCAGGCGGGCGTGCGCGTCTATGGTGAAACCGTTGGCGGATTGTGTCTCTGACAGGGCGGAAATCACAGCTTCGCGGGTCATGGCGATGTCGAGGTCAATGGCCTTTGCCGCCTCAAACAAGCGGTCGATGTGTTCGTCAAGGAAGGTCCATTTGCCGTTGTAAAGGCGAATACCCTCCCACACGCCGTCGCCCATCATGAAGCCGGAATCATAGACAGAGACGGTCGCCTGCGCCTTGGGGACGATCTGGCCGTTGACGTAGATCAGGATCGATTCGTTGCGGATGTCGTCTTCGGCCTGGTGGGTGGAAACATCGGTCATGGGGGCCTCCTGCTGTGCAGAGGTTAAGGGGGGCTTTCGGGGAAGGAAAGCCTTCGCTAGGGTTTGCGGGTTCGTGCGGAGGCCAATGTGCAAGATGACGTCACGCCGATGATGGCGCAGTATCTGGAGATCAAGGCGCGCTATCCGGGCGCGCTGCTGTTCTACCGGATGGGTGATTTTTACGAGATGTTCTTTCAGGACGCAGTCGAGGCGTCTGAGGCGCTGGATATTGCGCTGACCAAGCGGGGGACGCACGGCGGCGCGCCCATTCAGATGTGCGGCGTGCCGGTGCATTCGTCTGAGGGCTATCTGCTGGGGCTGATCCGCAAAGGCTTTCGCGTGGCGATTGCCGAGCAGATGGAAGACCCGGCCGAAGCGAAAAAGCGCAAGTCGGTGGTCAAGCGTGATGTTGTGCGGCTGGTGACTCCCGGGACGTTGACCGAGGACGGTTTGCTGGAGGCGCGGCGGTCGAATTACCTGTGCGCCTTTGCCGAGGTGCGCGACGACGGGGCGCTGGCCTGGGCCGACATTTCAACCGGGGAATTTCGTGTGATGGTGTGCCCGCCTGCGCGGTTGGCTGCGGAGTTGGCGCGGTTGGCACCCAAAGAGGTGCTGGTATCGGAAGCGCGCGAGGGGGTCTGGGCGGAAATAGTGCGCGAGGCGGGGGCGGCGTTGACGGCGCTGTCGCGGGGCAATTTTGAATCGTCGGGCGCAGAGGGCCGTGTGTCAAATCTGTTTGGCGTGGCGGGGCTGGAGAGTTTCGGGGCGTTCGGGCGGGCTGAGGTTTCTGCAATGGGGGCCTTGGTGGATTATTTGGACCTGACGCAGCGCGGGAAGTTTCCGTTGTTGCGGGCGCCGGTTCGTGAAGCCTCCGGCGGGACGGTGCAGATTGATGCGGCCACGCGGCGCAATCTGGAACTGACGCAGGCGTTGTCTGGGGGGCGCGAGGGGTCGTTGCTGGCGGCGATGGACAGGACAGTTACGGCGGCGGGCGCAAGGCTGCTAGAGGTTCGGTTGAGCAGCCCGTTGCGCGATTTGGGCGTGATCTCGGCTCGGCTGGAGGGGGTGCGCTGGCTGGTGGAGGGTGCAGCGCGGCATGATTTGCGCAGCGCGTTGCGCATGGTGCCGGATATGGACCGGGCGCTGTCCCGGCTGGCGTTGGAGCGTGGCGGGCCGCGGGATTTGGGGGCGATTCGGTCCGGGCTGGCACAGGCCGCGCGGATTGTTCTGGAGGGCGCGCCGGAAGGTTTGGCCGCTGCGTGCCGGGCTTTGCGCGGCCAAGAGGATCTGGTGGCGCTGCTTGACGCCGCTTTGGTGGCCGAGCCACCGCTGATGACGCGCGATGGTGGGTATATCGCCACGGGGCATGATGCGGACCTGGATGCGACGCGGCGGCTGCGCGACGAGGGGCGCGGTGTCGTGGGCGATATGCAAGCGGACTATGTGCGCGAGACCGGGGTTTCGGGCCTGAAGATCAAGCATAACAATGTGTTGGGGTATTTTATCGAGGTGACCTCGGTTCATGCGGACAAACTGATGGGGCCGGGGGGGCGGTTCATCCATCGGCAGACCAATGCGAATGTGATGCGGTTTTCGACGGTTGAATTGGGGCAGATGGAGACGCGGATTCTGAACGCCGGGAATTTGGCTTTGGAGCAGGAGAAGGCGCATTTTGACGCGCTGCGCGGTCATGTGCTGGAAAGGGCGGCGGCGATTGCGGCGGCGGCAAGGGGGTTGGCAGAGTTGGATCTGGCTTCTGCGCTGGCCGATCTGGCGGTGGCAGAAGATTGGACCGCCCCAGTCGTCGATGACAGCCGGGCCTTTGTGGTGGAGGGCGGGCGGCATCCGGTGGTGGAGCGGGCGTTAAAGCGGCAGGGGGTGGCGTTTGTGCCGAACGACTGCCGGCTGACAGAGGCGACCACACCGGCGATCTGGCTGATCACCGGGCCAAACATGGCCGGTAAGTCCACGTTTTTGCGGCAGAATGCGGTGATTGCCCTGTTGGCGCAGATGGGCAGCTATGTGCCTGCCAAGGCCGCTCGCGTAGGGCTGGTCAGCCAGCTGTTCAGCCGGGTGGGGGCGGCGGATGATCTCGCACGCGGGCGGTCAACCTTTATGGTCGAGATGGTCGAGACGGCTGCGATCTTGAATCAGGCGGATGATCGGGCGCTGGTTATTCTGGATGAAATCGGGCGCGGGACGGCGACCTATGACGGGCTGTCGATTGCCTGGGCGACGCTGGAGAATTTACACGACGTTAACCGGTGTCGAGCTTTGTTTGCCACGCACTACCATGAGATGACGGCCTTGGCGGGCAAGATGAAAGGGGTCAAGAACGCCACGGTCACGGTCAAGGAGTGGGAGGGTGACGTGATTTTCCTGCATGAAGTGCGCGAAGGTGCGGCGGATCGCAGTTACGGCGTGCAGGTGGCGCGGTTGGCCGGGCTGCCTCATGCGGTGGTGGAACGGGCCAAGGTGGTGCTGGAGGCGCTGGAAAAGGGCGATCGAGAGCGGCCAGGGCAACGGGCTTTGATTGATGATCTGCCGTTGTTTCGGGCGGTACGAGCTGATCCTGCGCGGGTTGCAGTGTCAGAGGTGGAGGCGAGATTGCGGGGGGTTAATCCGGATGAGATGAGCGCCCGCGATGCGTTGCAGTTGGTTTATGAGTTGAAGGGGTTGGTGAAGTAGAGTCGGGGTGACCCCCGACCTAGGCTCTGGACTCATTGATCATATCCAAAAGATGACGATGGCGGCAATCACGATGGCAGACATGAAGGTGTGGGCGCATCGGTCGTAGCGGGTGTGGATGCGCCTCCAGTCCTTCAACTTGCCGAACATGTTCTCAATC
>JBBRKS010000019.1:0-39980 GCA_038231775.1 Rhodobacterales bacterium
GCAGCTTTACGGGGTCAACTATAGTACGAATGCCGGAAATTCGGTTTACGGGTTCCATTCGAATGTCGGCGGGGCGTTTGACTTCAATGTGAACCGCGATCCGCTGGTCTGCATCTGGGATGGCGGCGGCAAGGACACGCTGGACCTGTCGGGGTTCCGCGCCAACCAGTTGATCAACCTGAATGACGGTACGTTTTCCAGCGTCGGCGGCTATACTGACAACCTGTCCATCGCGGTCGGCTGTCAGATCGAGAATGCGGTTGGCGGCAAGTTGTCGGACGTGATGTTGGGCAACGATCTGGCCAACAAACTGTCGGGCGGTGCGGGCGACGACTATCTGAACGGGTTTGGCGGCAACGATCTGCTGAATGGCGGGGCCGGGGCGGACCATTTCTTCTTTGATCTGGGGTCAGGCAAGGACAAGGTTGCTGATTTCGACGTGGCGTCTGACGTGCTGGAGTTTTCGACAGCCCTGTGGAACGACGTTGTCAAAACCGCGCAAGAGGTGGTCGACGAGTTTGCCAAGCTTGTCAAAGGCCACGTCGTGTTTGATTTCGGTTCAGATGAGTTGAGCCTGTCAAAGCTCACTTCTTTGACCGGTCTGGCGACGGATATCCTGTTTCACTAGGACGGTTTGGGGCCGGGTGGCGCAAGCCCTGCGCGCCGTCTGGCGGTATTGTCTGCAATTCTAGGCAAAATCTGCCGGGCTCAGTGCTTTGGCATGGCCCGCAGACACCTTTTGTTAGCCTGATCCGGAGGATCGTTCCACCGACCTGATCCGCGCGCCCACGCGCCGACGGCGGAGGTGCGATGTCGACGATTTTTGAAACCACCGATGCACTTGCCTCGCGCCTGACACCCTATGCGCTGCATCTGGGGGAAGAGTTTCGCGGCAAGTTGAATGCGGGCGGGTCGGATTGGCTGGCCGTCACCCTGACCGCCGGATCGACCTACACGTTCGGCGCGGTGGGTCTGGGGGCCTTGCACAGCGGCGTCGGCAATACGCAACTGGTTCTGCATGCCGCCAACGGGTCGATCATCAGTTCGGATGACGATGGCGGGCCAGGCAAAAGCAGCAGCCTGACCTTCACCGCCGCCACCGGCGGCACCTATTATATTGAGGTGCAGTCCAAAGCCGGGCCGGTTGATGGCGCTTACGGTCTGTCGATGGCCCAAGGCAGCCGCGCCAGTTACGGAGTCGAACTGGGGGCGGCGGAACTGTACCGGCCCGGTCAGTCCTGGGCGAGTGCCCCGGCAAAGGCTGTCACCGTGACCTACGGGTTTCGTGACACCGATCCGGGGGCGACCGATGCCAGCGACCAATCCGCACCGTTTCACCATCTGACCACGGCGCAGATGGCGGCGGCGAGCTATGCGCTGGCCAACTACGCGGCGGTTGCGAATATCAGCTTCCAGCAGGTCAAGACCAATGGCCAGTTCACCGATGGTGCCACCATTCTGATCGGGGCCTATACCTCAAACTCGGACGGGGCCGGGGCTTTTGCCTATTATCCGGGGGTTGGGGCGCAGGCCAAGCTGGCGGGGTCTGACGCGGGGGATTTGTGGATCAACACCACCTCTGTCAACGCAAGCCAACTGTCGATTGGCAGCTACAGCCAGTATGTTTTCCTGCACGAACTGGGCCATGCCGTTGGTCTGGCCCATCCCAGCGATTACAACGCAGGGCAGGGGGGATCCATCACCTACGCCAACGCCGCACAATTCGCGCAAGACAGTGCGCAGTATTCCGTGATGAGCTATTTTGACGCCGCCGACACGCAAGCTTTTGCGCCACAGCACTATCCCGACACCCTGATGATGTATGACATCTGCGCCGTGCAGCAATTGTACGGTGTGAACCTGACCACAAATGCGGGCAACAGCGTTTACGGGTTTAACAGCACGGTTGGCGGGGCGTTCAATTTCGCGGTCAACCGGGCGCCGCTTTTGTGCATCTGGGATGGCGGCGGGATCGACACGCTGGACGTGTCTGGCTTTGCGCAGTCACAGCGGATCGACCTTATGGCGGGGCATTTTTCTGATGTTGGTGGCTACAAGGGCAATGTGTCAATCGCGCTGCGCTGCCGGATTGAAAATGCAGTGGGCGGTGAGGGGGCCGACAGTCTGACCGGCAACATCTTTAACAATGCGATGGCCGGGCACGGCGGCAATGACACGTTGGCCGGGGGGGCTGGCAATGACCGGCTGACCGGCGATGCCGGGGCGGACCATTTCGTGTTCAGCGCGGGGACCGGGCGCGATGTGGTGACGGATTTCGATCTGGCAGCCGATTGGCTGGACTTGTCAGCGACGTTGTGGGGTGGAGTGTCGAAAACGGCGGCAGAGGTGGTGGCCCAGTTCGGTGTCATCGTTGCGGGCCATGTCGTGCTCGATTTCGGAGCGGATGAGATTTCACTGGCAAGCCTGACCTCGATGGTGGGGCTTTGTGCGCATATGGTGGTTGTGTAGGGCGCTAAAGGCTGCGCCTTGCACGCAGGGCGGCACCGATGGTGCCGTCATCCAGATAGTCCAACTCTCCACCAATCGGCACGCCTTGGGCGAGTGAGGTGATGCGCACACCGCACGGTTCCAGCGCGTCGGCGATGTAATGCGCGGTGGTCTGGCCATCAACGGTGGCGTTCAATGCCAGGATCACCTCTGTCACCGCATCGCGGGCCACGCGGTCGATCAAGGCCGGGATGCGCAGGTCGTCCGGCCCTACGGAATCCAGCGCGGAAAGGGTGCCGCCAAGGACGTGATAGCGCCCTTTGAAGGCGCGGCTCCGCTCCATCGCCCACAGGTCGGCGACATCTTCGACGATGCACAATTCGCTCGCAACTCGGGCCGGATCGGCACAAATGGCACAGATTTCCGCAGTGCCGATGTTGCCACAGATTGTGCAATCGCGGGCGGACAGCGCCACCCCGGCAAGGGCCTGAGCCAGCGGGGCCATCAGACCCTCGCGCCGTTTGAGCATGGCCAGCACGGCGCGGCGGGCAGACCTTGGCCCAAGGCCCGGCAGGCGGGACATCAGGTCGATCAGGGCTTCAATGTCGCGCGGGGTTTCGGTCATGGGTTGGGTTTGGGCCTTTGTGGGGGGGTGGTCTTCAGTGGGTGGTTTGCTGCATCAAGGCTGGGGGGCCGCCTGCCCCCCAGACCCCCCGGGAAGTATTTGGGCCTGAATGAAAGCGCTTAGAGATTGTACCCCAAAGGGCGCATCCGATTTTGCGGCAAGCTTGGCCTCTGTTTGGAACGGCTGGCGAAATTCCGGGCGGTGAACTGTGCCCCGATGGTGCGGCATGCAGAAGCGGGGCTAGAACGGCATCTTGAAATCGGCGGGCAGGCCCAACTCTTGGCCAAGCCGGGCCATTTCCTGTTGGCTGCGGGCGGTGGCTTTGGCCTGGGCGTCGCGGATGGCGGCGATGATCAGGTCTTCGATGACCTCTTTTTCAGGGTTCATCAGCAGGGACGGGGAAATGTCCAGCCCGGTCACCTCGCCCTTCGCGGTGGCGCGGGCTTTCACAAGGCCTGCACCGGCGTCGCCGACCACGACAATGCGGGCGAGTTGGTCCTGCAATTCGGCCATCTTGCCTTGGATATCCTGAGCCGCCTTCATCATCTTGGCCATGTCACCCATGGCACCCAAACCTTTCAGCATCGGCTTCTCCTTTTGTTCTTGCGAAAGATACGCATGGCAGGGGTCTGGGGCAAGAGGGTCAGCTTTCTTCGAACGGGTCCCATTCGTCTTCGACTTCGGGCAGGGCGGCTTCGGCGGCCGAGGCGGCAAGCGCTTCGGGAGAGCGGATTTCGGTGATTTTAGCGTGCGGGAAGGCGGTGAAGATGGCCTGCACAAGCGGGTTTGTCATCGCCTGTGCCCGGGCCTCGGTCAGGGATTGGTCGCGGGTTTCCAATACGGTCGGGGCACCGCCCTGCGATACGACCGAGACGCCCCAGCGCGTGCCGGTCCAGCTTTGCAGGCGCTGGCTGAGGCGGGACGCGAGGTCGGTGGCGGCGTTGGAGGTCGGTTCAAACTCGATACGTCCGGGGGCGAAGTGCACGAGGCGGAGGGTGGATTCCACCTCGAACAACAGCTTCATGTCGCGCTTGGTGTGGATCAGGGCAAGGATCTGGTCGAAGGTCTGGTACAGGGTTTCGGGGTGGGATTGCAGGGCTTTGGCAGGGTTTGCAGCCCCCTGCATCATCGGGCCGCGCATTGGGGCAGCGGGGGCGAGGCGCGCCATGGGGACGTGGGATATGCCGCCTGACGCGGGGGCACCTCCCGGGACAGGCGCGCTGGATTGGCCAACTCCGGGTTGGATATTGCGCAGGTGGCGCAGCAGGGTTTCCGGGTCGGGCAGGTCGGCCACATGGGTCAGGCGGATCACCGCCATTTCAGCGGCCATCATGGCGTTGGGGGCAAGGGCGACCTCTTCCAGCGCTTTGAGCAGCAGTTGCCACATGCGCGACAGGCTGCGCAGCGGCAGGCGGGCGGCCATGTCGATGCCGCGCGACCGTTCGTCGGGCGCGACGGTCGGGTCATCGGCGGCGTCTGGGGTAATCTTCATCACCGAAATCCAGTGGGTGATTTCGGCCAGATCGCGCAACACGGCCAAAGGGTCGGCCCCGTCGGAATACTGCCCGGCCAGTTCGTTCAGGGCATCGGCGGCAGCGCCGCGCATGATCATATCGAAGAGGTCCAGCACGCGGCCCCGGTCGGCAAGGCCGAGCATGGCGCGCACGGCATCCGCCTCGACCTTGCCCGCGCCGTTCGAAATCGCCTGATCCAGCAGCGAGGTTGCATCGCGGGCCGATCCTTCGGCAGCGCGGGTGATCAGGCCAAGGGCGGCGTCGGTGATCGTGGCATCCTCGCCCCTGGCGATTTTCTGCAGAAGGGTGATCATCACCTCTGGTTCGATCCGCTTGAGATCAAAGCGTTGGCAGCGCGACAGGACGGTCACCGGGACTTTGCGAATCTCTGTCGTGGCGAAGATGAATTTGACGTGGGCGGGCGGTTCTTCCAGCGTTTTCAACAGGGCGTTGAAGGCGGCGGTCGACAGCATGTGCACTTCGTCGATGATGTAGACTTTGTAGCGGGCCGAGGCAGCGCGGTAGCGGACCGAATCGATAATCTCACGTATGTCGTTCACCCCGGTGCGCGAGGCGGCGTCCATTTCCAGCACGTCGACATGGCGGCCTTCGGCGATGGCGCGGCAGGGGTCGCAGACAAGGCAGGGTTCGGTGGTTGGCCCGCCTGTCCCGTCAACTCCGATGCAGTTCAGGCCCTTGGCAATGATCCGGGCGGTGGTGGTTTTGCCCGTCCCCCGGATGCCGGTCATGATGAAGGCATGGGCGATGCGGTCGGCGGTAAATGCGTTTTTCAGGGTGCGGACCATCGCCTCTTGCCCGACAAGGTCGGCAAAGGTTTCGGGCCGGTATTTGCGGGCAAGGACGCGGTAGACGGGGGCAGGATCGGACATGGGGTTCCCGGGATTCGGTTGGGGGCCAGACTAGGCCGGGGGACGCGCAAGGTAAACCTGCTGCGCTTGGCTGGAAACCGGGGGCGGTATGCTCTATCTGTTGGGGATGGATGACATGCTGACAAATCCGACCACCGGGCCCACTCCTGATGCGTTCAAGGCTGCGATGCGCGGTCTTGCGGGCGCATGCAGCCTGATCACCGTGGGGCAGGGCGATGAGGCGAGCGGGCTGGTGGTGACCACCGGCATTTCGCTGACCGCTGAACCCCCGATGATCCTGGCTTGTATCAACCGGGCGTCGTCGTGCTGGCCGTTGATCGGGCGGTCTGGGGTTTTTGGCTGGTCTGCTTTGGGTGCCGGGCATCAGGCGGTGGCAGAGCGGTTTTCCGGCAAGGGTGGGGCCAAGGGGCCGCAGCGCTATGACGGGGCGGAGTGGGTTGTCGGAGCCGGCGGCGTGCGGTTGTTGGCAGACGCGCCGGTGGCCTTTGCCTGCGAGGTGGCAGAGATGATCGACCGGGGGACGCATTCGATTCTGCTGGGTCTTGTGGTGCAGATCAGGTCAGAAACGAGGCGCGGCGCGTTGTTGTACTGGAATGGGCAGTATCAATCCGTATCTGGATAGCGGTCTGACCGACTGGCTTGACGTCTGACAGGGCCGACTGTCGCAAGAAATTCACTTGCCCTTGGGGACGTGCTGGCCTTTGGTCCCATCATGATCATTGAAAACCGCACCTTTGACTCGCTGCGCCTGGGGGACACGGCGGAATTGCGAAAGGTGTGCACGACGGATGATCTGTTTGTCTTTGCCGCGGCAACCGGCAACCACAATCCGATGCATGTGCCCGATCAGGATATTGACGGCGACGGGCGGGCGGACACCACGGCATCAGGCATGTTTCTGGCGGCGATGATTTCGGCCGTGTTGGGCAATGTGCTGCCGGGGCCCGGCACGTTCTACCGGGCGCAGGCGTTGCAGTTTCTGGGCCATGCCGGTGCCGGGGACGAGCTGTTGGCACGGGTCACGGTGACCGGGCTGGGGCCGGATGCGGTCGTCACGCTGTCTACCCAGGTGATCCGCCTGCGTGACGGTGTCGAGATCGTGCGCGGCACGGCGCAGGTCGACGCTCCCCTTTTGCCGATCCGGTTTGATGACCGCGATCTGCCGGGGCTGATCGTGCAGACGCATACGCAGTTCGACGCGATTTTGAAGCGGGCGCAGGCGTTGCCCGCCTTGCGCACCGCTGTGGTCTGGCCGGATGACGCGCAGGCGTTGCAGGGTGCGTTGCTTGCGGCCAGACATGGGCTGATCGTGCCGGTGTTGTTAGGGAATGCTGACCGGTTTCGGGCATTGGCGGCGGAGATGGGGGCTGATTTGTCCCCGTTCGGTGTGGTTGGAGGTGGTCTGCTGCGGTCCGGTCTGATGGGGGCCGATTTCTCTGAGGCCGATTTGTCTGGGGCCGATTTGTCTGGGGCCGATTTGTCTGGGGCCGATTTGTCTGGGGTCGAGATTGTCGAGGCGGCATCGGATCACGACGCGGCACAGATGGCGGTGACGCTTGCCCGGGCTGGCAAGGTGCAAGCCATCATGAAGGGCAATCTGCACACGGATAATCTGCTGCGCCCGATGCTGGACCGCGACACTGGCCTGCGGGTCGGGCGGCGGTTTACCCATGTGTTTGTGGTGGATGTGCCCGGTCTGTTGCATCCATTGCTGGTGTCGGATGCGGCGATCAACATTGCGCCTGATCTTATGACCAAGGTCGATATCGTGCAGAACGCGATTGATCTGGCGCACAGTCTGGGCATCGCTTGCCCAAGGGTCGCTGTCCTGTCGGCGGTGGAAACGGTGACGCCCGATATGCCCTCGTCCATGGAGGCTGCGGCGTTGGCCAAGATGGCGGAACGCGGGCAGATCACCGGCGGGCTGGTCGACGGGCCGCTGGCGATGGACAATGCGGTCGATCTGGCGGCGGCGCGCCTTAAGGGCATTCACGGCGCTGTGGCGGGTAGGGCCGAGGTGCTGATCGTGCCCAATATCGAATCCGGCAATATTCTGGTCAAGCTGTTGACCCATCTGGCCCATGCCGAGGCGGCGGGGCTGGTGATGGGCGCGTTGGTGCCGGTCATCCTGACCTCACGCGCGGATGGGCCGTTGGCGAGGCTGGCATCAGCCGCGCTGGCGGTGCTGCATGCGGGGCGGCGTTTGGAGTGAACCGGACTTGGGTTTTACACCGCACATCCGCCGCCAGATAACCCGGGCTTCCCACTGCTGCGCCCGTTGCCCCAAGCGGGGGTTTCACACCCCCGCACCCCCGTGGGATATTTTTGGACCAATGAAATCGGGGGGTGGGGACAGGGTTTTGGGCTGCATGGCGTTTTGCAGCGTTGTGGTCTAGCGTTGGGTGACACAGCCTGAAGTGGAAGGCGGCGCGGATGCGGCTGGCGATCCTGAGCGACATTCATGGCAACCGCGAGGCCTTGACCGCCGTGCTGGCCGATCAGGCGGCGCGGGGGTGTGAGGCGATTGTCATCCTTGGCGATATTGTCGGCTACGGGCCGGACCCGGAATGGTGCGTTGACCGCGTCATGGCGCTGGCCGGGGCCGGGGCGGTCGTTCTGAAGGGCAACCATGACGAGGCGGTGGCGCTTGGCAGTCACGGGATGAGCAGCAATGCCCGCCGGGCGCTGGACTGGACAAGGCCGCGCCTGACTGCGGCGCAGGCCGGATTTCTGGCCGCCCTGCCGATGAGCGTTGTACGCGAGGGCGCGATGTTCGTTCATGCCAGCGCGCAGGCGCCGACAGACTGGATTTATGTGACCAACGAAAGCTCTGCTGCCGGGTGCCTGCTGGCCAGCCGGGCGCGGGTGACCTTTTGCGGCCATGTGCATGTGCCAAGCCTGTATTCGGCCGATCTGCGCGGGATGGTGGCTGGCACGCGGGTCAAGATGGGGCTGCCGATGCCGTTGCTGAGGTCACGCCGCTGGGCTGCCGTGGTGGGCAGCGTGGGCCAACCGCGTGACCGCAACCCGGCGGCCTCTTATGCGATTTATGACGAGGACCCGGGCGAGGTGACCTTTCGCCGCGTGCCTTATGATTGCGGGGCGGTGGCGGCCAAGGTCAGGGCTGCGGGTCTGCCGGAAGCGCTTGCGTTGCGTCTGTTAAGCGGGGACTAGGATGCAGCGTCCGCATCCCGGGCTAGAGATTGACGGCTTTACCTTGGGAGAAATGCTGCATGTCGGCGGCTTTGCCTCTATCTGGGCGGTGACGCATCCGTTGTACCGCACGCCCTTGATCATGAAGGTGCCGACCGTTCTGGACGGCGACGACGGCCCGGCCATCGTGGGGTTCGAGGTCGAGCAGATGATCATGCCGCGCCTGACCGGGCCGCATGTGCCGCGCCTGCAGGGTGTCGGTGATTTCGACGTCATGGCCTATATCGTGGAGGAACTGATCCCCGGGGGCAGTCTGCAAACCCAGTTTGACTCGGGGCCGTGGCCCTTGTCCGACGTGGTCGAGGTGGGGGCGCGGATTGCCGAGGCGCTGCATGCGCTGCACCTGCAGCATGTCACGCATCTGGACATAAAGCCCGCCAACATCCTGCAACGTGCGACCGGAGAGATGGTTCTGATCGACTTTGGTCTGGCGCGACATGACGAATTGCCCGACCTGTTGGAGGAGGAGTTCGCCATTCCGATGGGCAGCTATCCCTACATTGCGCCCGAACAGGTGCTGCGCCAGCGCGACGATTTGCGCAGCGACATCTTCGCCTTGGGTGCGATGCTTTATGAAATGGCAACCGGGGTCGCTCCTTTCGGATTGCCGCAAAAGCTGAGCGTGGTGCGCAGGCGGTTGTGGCGTGACCCGATCCCGCCGCGTGCCCTTCGACCCGATATCCCGGAATGGCTGCAAGAGGTGATCTTGCGCGCGTTAGAGGTGGACCCGGCCAAGCGCTATCAAAGTGCCGCGCAGTTGCGGTTTGATCTGCGCCATCCCGCACAAGTCACCCTGACCGAACGGGCGCGCAAGGCCAGTGCCGACGGCTGGGGCAAGGTGTTTTCGCGCTGGCGGGTGATGCGCAAGGTCACGGTTTTGTCGCAGCCCAAGGGCCATGACGATCAGATCGGCAAGGCGCCTATCCTGCTGGTGGCCGTCGATCTGACGCCCGAGGGGGAAGCTTTGGCTGGTCCGCTTCTGACCTGGGTGCGCCGGATGCTGACGCTGGAGCCGGACTCGCGCATTGCCTGCGTCAACGTGATCCGTACCGCCCGTTTGGGGATTGAGAACATGCTGGACGGTTCGGGCCAGAATCTGCATGTGGCGCGGCTGGTCGGGCTGAAGGCGTGGGCGGATGGGCTGGACCTGCCCGAAGCGCAATTGACTTTTTCCGTGCTGGAGGGGCCGGACCCGGCGCAGGCGATCATCGACCATGCCGTGCAGATCGGGGCGGATCATATCCTGATGGGGGCCCGGGGCCATTCGACCGCGCGGCGCTATCTGGGGTCGGTGTCGTCGAAAGTGGTGGCAGAGGCTGCGGTGTCGGTGACGGTGATCCGGCTTTCGCAGGGTGGGGCGCAAGGTGGGTGATGCTTGGGCTTTGCGGGGCGAAGGTGAATGCGGGCTGAACCGCATTCGGAATGTGATTGGTGCGAGATGCGATTGCTTCGGCGCATGGATCAGGCCCGGTTGCGATGACCTCTGGCTGCGGCAGGCTGGGATTGTGGCGGCACCTGACACTTGACGTGATCACGCTTCAAAGGCCAGATGGCGGGGTAATTCCTGGATGACCCATGCGCATTGAAACCTTGCCGCTCACCGGGGCTTCGGCCGGGACGCGGCGCGAACTGACGCTGTACCGGTTTGGCGCGTTGGGCGCGCAGCCCAAGGTCTATCTGCAGGCGGGTCTTCATGCCGACGAGATGCCCGGCGTTCTGGTCCTGCATCATCTGATCGACCTGTTGGACGCAGCCTCGGGCCGGGGAGAGATCACGGGTGAGATTTGCGTCGTCCCGAACGCCAACCCGATCGGTCTGTCGCAATGGGCCCATCAGCGCCCGATGGGACGCCAGGACGCCGACACGTTGCAGAACTTCAACCGCGGCTATCCCGAACTGGCCGCGCTGGTAGGGGACGAGGTTGCGGGCTTTCTGGGCGATGACCCAAACCAGAACCAGCGGCTGATCCGGCGGGCGTTTCGTGCGGCACTGGCGCGCCTGACCCCGCGCAGCGATGTGCAGGAATTGCAGGTCGGGCTGATGTCGTGGTCTTGTGATGCCGACTACGTGCTGGACCTGCACTGCGATCATTTCGCGGTGATGCATCTGTATGCGTCATCCGCGCGGCCCGATGTGACCTCTGATCTCTGCCGGGCGGTGGGGGCGAAGCTTGCGCTGATCGAGGATGTGTCGGGCGGCCATGCCTTTGACGAGGCGCATACCGTGCCGTGGCGGCAGTTGCGGATGCGATTTGGCGAGGCCGTGCCGATGGGCTGCTTTTCGGCGACGCTGGAATATCGCGGACAGTTTGATGTGGACGATGCGCTGGCCGCACAGGATGCCGCCAACCTGATAAGGTTTCTGGCGCAGGTCGGGGCGGTCAGGGGTCTGGCCGATCTGCCCTATCCGGATGCGGTTCATCTGCCACTGGGTGGGGCCAGTGAAATCTATGCTCCACAAGGCGGTGTGGTCAGTTGGCTGGCCCGACCGGGTGATATGGTGGCGGTCGGACAGGTGCTGGGCCACGTCACCGACCCGGTCAGCCGCCGCCGTCTGGCCGTGACCTCTCCCGCGCCCGGTATGATGTTTCGCACCGAACTTTGGCGGTCTTGTCTGCGCGGCCAAAGCCTCGCCCATGTTGCTGGAGAAAGAGTTGTGCGAACCGGTGATCTGCTGTCATTATAAAACAAATGTTCAACAAGGAGAGTCGGGGAATGGCGCGCACAGGCACGATTTTCGCAGGGCTGCTGGCATTGGCCATCGGCTGGGCCGCTCCGGTCTGGGCGGATGATACGCTGGACCGCGGGGTTGGGTCGGAATGGTCCTCGCTTGATCCGCAGGTCAACTTTGACGCGGCGGCGGGCTGGATTCAGATGGACGCCTATGAAGGGCTGGTCAGCTATGATGAAACCGGCAAGATCATCCCGGGCGCGGCCGAGACGTGGGAAAGCAGCCCCGATGGCCTGACCTTCACCTTCCACCTGCGCGACGGGTTGAAATGGTCGAACGGTGACAAGCTGGTGGCGCAGGATTTCATCAACGGGATTTTGCGCACGCTGAACCCGGATACCGCGTCCGAGAAGGGGTATTATTTCTATTCGGTCGCTCAGGTAATGGGGGCCAAGGAATTGTCGGACGGCACCACCAAGGACCCCGCAACTTTGGGGGTAACTGCCCCGGATGACCGTACCGTGGTGTTTCAGCTTCTGGTGCCGTTTCCCGATTTCATCGAGATCATGGGCGGATTTCAGGTCGCACCCCTGCACAAACCCTCCTTCGACCAATACGGGGCTGCGGTATTCATCGACCCGGCCCATGTGGTGACGAACGGCGCCTATGTGATCAAGGAAGTCGTGCCGCAAAGCCATGTTCTCTTGGCGAAAAACCCGAATTACTGGGATGCGGCCAATGTGAAAATTCCGTTCGTAAAGTACCATGTGACCGAAGATGTCGCGACCGAACTGAAGCGCTATCAGGCTGGTGAACTGGACGTGACCTATGACATTCCGCTGAACCAGATCGAGGATCTGAAGGCCAAGATGCCGGACGAGGTCAAGATCGCGCCGTCAACCGAGATGATCTATTACTCGTTCAACCTGACGCATGAGGCGTTGAAGAACCCCGATTTGCGGCGTGCATTGTCGTTGGCCATTGACCGCGACGTGTTGGCCGCCAAGATCGTCAAGGGTGAAGATATTCCGGTGCTAAGTTTCGCCGGTGGGTTCAATCCCGACTACCACGGCCCGCAGATTGCAGAGGCCTCGATGTCGCAGGCCGACCGCGAGGCTTTGGCGAAGGAACTTTACGCCAAGGCCGGGTTTGGGCCGGACAATCCGTTGAAGATCAACGTGGTGACGACGATTTCAGAAGATTCCAAGCGGCGCGCGCAAGGGGTGGCGCTGATGTGGAAAAAGGTGCTGGGCGTGCAGACTGATGTGCAACCGATGGAGCGTAAGGCGTGGCTGGATGCGTTCTATGCCGGGTCATGGGACGTCTTTGCGGACGATCTGGTCGGCGATTTCGCCGGACCCGAGACGTTTCTGGCCTATATGCGCCCGTCTGCCGAACCGGGGTACAACTGGGTGAAGCCGGAATATGACGCGGCGATGGATGTGGCGGCCAAACTGCCCGACCGTGCCGCCCGGTACGAGGCTCTGGGCAAGGCCGAAAAAATCCTGCTGGACGATTATATCTTTGCCCCGATTGCCATCGCCCCGCAGCGCCATCTGGTGAAGCCTTCGGTGCATGGCTGGGGCGCGTCGCCGGCAAGCTATAACAACTCGCAGTTCCTGACGCTGGACTAGGAAAGCGACGTTCGGCACCCGCACGCGCCAAAGCGCGGGGGCCAGCCCCCGCACCCCCGGAATATTTGCGCCAGAATGAAAGACTGATCCGTGTTGAGATTTCTGGGCAAAAGGCTGGGAGAGGGGCTTTTGACGCTGGCCGCATTGGTCACGGCGACGTTTTTCTTCATGCGGCTGGCACCGGGCGGGCCGTTTTCGAAGAACCGCAAAATCTCACCCGAGGTGCTGGAGCATATCAAGGCGGCCTTTCATCTGGATGAGCCGGTCTGGGCGCAGTTTGGCCGCTATGTCTGGGGATTGGCGCATGGCGATTTTGGGCCGTCAACGCGGTTTCGCGATTACTCGGTCGGCGATATCATCGCGGCGGGGCTGCCCTATTCGCTGACGATTGGCTTTTGGGCGGTGGTTGTCGCCTCAATCGTCGGGATATCCTTGGGGGTGATGGGCGCGCTGCGCCGCAACCGGTTGCCGGATTATCTGGCGGGCACGGTGGGGGTGGTGGGCATCGCGGTGCCGATTTTCGTGATTGGCCCGCTGATGCAGGTGGTCTTTGCACTGCGCTTGGGCTGGGTGCCGGTTGGCGGATCGGATCAGGGCTGGCGCAGTCTGATCCTGCCGGTTGTCGTGCTAAGCCTGCCCAACATCGCCTATATCTCTCGTCTTACCCGGTCGTCGATGATCGAGGTGATGCGTGAGAATTTCATTCGCACGGCGCGGTCAAAAGGGGTTGGCGCGCGGCGGGTGTTGCTGGTGCACACGCTGAAAGCTGCAATGCTGCCGGTGATCGCCTATCTGGGGCCTGCGACGGCAGGGATCGTTACAGGATCAATCCTGATCGAGACGATTTTTGCCGTGCCCGGCATCGGGCGGCATTTTGTAGATGCCGCGCTGAACCGCGACTATCCTTTGGTCATGGGGATCACGCTGCTGTACGGCGCTTTACTGATCGTGTTCAACATCGCGACCGATCTGCTGCGCGGCTGGCTGGACCCCAAGGTGCGGCGCGATGGCTGAGAACCTTTCGACCTTTCAGCTGCAACTGCGGCGGTTTGCGGCCAACCGGCTGGCGATGGTGTCTTTGGCCGTGCTGGCGGCGATTGCGCTGGCCTGTTTTGTCGGGCCGTTCGCCTTTCCCTTTACCGGTGAGGATGCCGATTTCGACTATATCAGCGCGCCGGTCGATTTCGGATCGGCCCACTGGTTCGGCACCGATGATTTTGGCCGCGATCTGCTGGTGCGGGTGCTGGAGGGCGGGCGGGTGTCGCTGTCCATCGGCTTTCTGGGCGCGCTGATGGCCGGGGGATTTGGCGTTTTATACGGTGCGGTGGCGGGCTATGCCGGCGGCCGCGCCGACCGGCTGATGATGCGCGCGGTAGAGGTGTTGTACGGCTTTCCCTATGTCATCCTCGTGATATTGCTTAGCCTGCTGTTGGGCGGCGGCAACGTCGCCTTGTTTGCCGCCATCGTCTTTACCCTGTGGCTAACCCCGGCGGTCATCGTGCGCGCCCAGGCGCAAAGCCTGTCCAAGCGTGAGTTTATCGAGGCGGCGCGGGCCGGTGGCATGACCCCTTGGGCGATTGTGCTGGAGCATATCGTGCCCAACTGTGCCAGTGTTGCCATCGTGTACGGCGCCCTGTTGGTGCCAGAGGTTATCTTGTCGGAAAGCTTTCTGTCGTTCCTAGGTATCGGGATAAAAGAGCCGCAGGCCAGTTGGGGCAATCTGATTGAAACCGGGACGGCGGCGATGGACACCGATTTGCGCTTGTTGTTGTTGCCGGGCGGGCTGCTGGCCACGGTGCTGTTTTGTCTTAACTTCTTAGCGGATGGATTGCGGGATGCCTTTGACCCCAATGACCGCTGACCTTTTGTCAGTCCGCGATCTAAGCGTGCGGTTTGCCCAGCCGCAGGGTGCCATTGTCGCGGTTGACCGGGTGTCATTTGACCTCGCTCCGGGTGAGGTGTTGGGGATTGTGGGGGAAAGCGGGTCGGGCAAAAGCCAGATCCTGTTCAGTCTGATGGGATTGCTGGCCGGGAATGGCCGGGCTGACGGTCAGGCGCTGTTTCAGGGCCGGGATTTGCTGGCGATGCCGCCAGAGGCGCTGGACAAGGTTCGGGGCGCGCAGATGTCGATGATCTTCCAGGATCCGATGACCTCACTTAACCCTTACATGCGGGTCGGCGATCAACTGGCCGAGGGGTTGATCGTGCACAAGGGGTTGTCCAAGGCGGATGCGATGCGTCAGGCGGTCGCCATGCTGGACCGGGTGCGCATTCCGGATGCGGCACGCCGCGCACAGGCTTATCCGCATGAGTTTTCAGGCGGCATGCGGCAGCGGGTGATGATCGCGATGGCCCTGCTGGTGCACCCAGCGGTGCTGCTGGCGGATGAGCCGACCACCGCGCTGGACGTGACCATTCAGGCGCAGGTGCTGGACCTGATGGCCGATATGGCGCGGGAAAGCGGTGCGGCGGTGATTTTGGTGACGCATGATCTGGGCGTTGTGGCGCGGATGGCCGACCGGGTGATCGTGCTGTACGGCGGGCGCATCATGGAGGAGGGGCGGGCAGAGGCGCTGTTTGCCGCCCCTGCGCATCCCTACACCCAAGGCCTGCTGGCTGCGACCCCGCGCCTGACCGACAGTTTGCAGGCACGCTTGGGCACCATTCCGGGCTCGCCTCAATCAGGGGGCGCGATTCGGCCCGGCTGCCCGTTTGCGCCGCGCTGTGCTGTGAAAATCGCGGCCTGTGAGGTGATGCCACCCCTCGTCACCAACGGCGCGCATCGGCTTGCCTGTCATATGGGGGCGCCATGACCCTGATCGAGGCGCGCAATCTGGATGTCGGATACCGGGTCGCCGGGGCTGGCCTGTTGTCGGCCCCCCGCATCCTGCCCATCGTGCACGGAGTCAATCTGGCGCTGCAACCGGGGCGCAGCTTGGGGATTGTCGGGGAAAGCGGGTGTGGCAAGTCTACCCTTGGCCGCGCTTTGCTGCGCTTGATTGAACCGACCGGGGGAAGCGTTTTGTGGAATGGGCAGGACATGGCAGCGCTTAGCCCTGCTGTTTTGCGCAAGATGCGGGCGCAGATGCAGATCATCTTTCAGGACCCGGTGGCAGCGCTTGACCCGCGTATGACGCTGGCGCGCATCATCTCGCGCCCGCTGGCCACCTTTGCGCCAGACCTGTCGCGGGCCGAACGGCTTGCGCGGGCGGTGCAAGCGCTATCAGAGGTCGGCTTGTCGGCCGATTTCGCCCAACGCTATCCGCATGAACTGTCGGGCGGGCAGGCGCAACGGGTTGGCATTGCGCGCGCACTGATCGGTCGGCCAAGCTTGTTGGTCTGTGATGAACCTGTCTCGGCGCTGGACGTGTCTATTCAGGCGCAGGTCATCAACCTGTTGATGGATTTGCAGGACAGGATGGGGCTGGCGCTGGTCTTCATCTCGCACAATCTGGCCGTCGTGCGCCATATCAGCCATCAGGTCATGGTGATGTGTCTGGGCCATGTGGTTGAGGTGGCGGGCCGCGATGCGTTTTACGCTGGCCCGCTGCACCCCTATTCCCAAGCGCTGATGCACGCGGTGCCAGAGCCTGACCCGGTGCGCGAAAAGGGCCGCCGGGGCACGTCATTGACGGGTGAGCTGCCGTCGGTTCTGAACCCGCCGCCCGGATGTGTGTTTGCCAGCCGCTGTCCGCTGGCCATGGCGCGCTGTCACGCCGAACGCCCGGTTTTGCGCAGCTTTGGCGACCGTCAGGCCGCCTGTCACTTGATAGAGGCCTGAATGACCCGCCATCCTGTAGATGACGATCCAAACGCCCCCGACCTGAAAAGCCTTGCCCGGGCGTGGGCCAGCCTGCCGCAAATCTCATCCCCGCACGCCTCGGGCGATGGGGCCTGGGCCTTCTGGTGCGGCTCGGGTCTGGGTGAGGTTGAGGATGTGTTTTGCACCACGCTGGATGCCCCAGGCCCGGTCGAACAACTGACTTACGGCACCGATCATTTCCAGATCCGCGATGTCTCGGCTGATGGGCAGGTGCTGATCCTGGCCCAATCGCGCCACGCGTCAGAGCATGATCATCTGATGCTGCTGGACCGCAGGCTGGGCAACCGCCTGCGCCTGCTGACGCCAAAGCAGGACAGCCACTATGTTTTTGGCGGCGTTCTGACCCGGGACGGCACAGCGGTGATCTATGTGGCCGACTATGACTATGCCACCGATCAGGTCGTCGCACAGGGGCTGGTCTGGCGGCAGGACCTGCACCACGGCACGCGCATCTGTCTGGCCCGGATGCCGACGTTCTTTGATGAGCCGCCGCGCCTGTCGCCCTCGGGGCAGCGCCTGCTGCTGAACGTCAGTGAACGTGCAGCGGGATCGGGGCAGGTCTGGGTGATGAACCTTGACGGGTCGGACCTGCGACAGGTTTTTGCGCTGGGCGAGACGGAAAAAAGCCGGGGCGAATGGCTGGATGATGACCAGATCGTCATCGTGACCGACCGGGATGGCCATGACGAGGTTGCGGTGCATTCCGTGGCGCTGAACACAACACGCTGGCTGGGCGGTCAGCCGCAGTTCTGCCCGCATCAGGCCATTCCCGACGGCAAAGGCGGTTTTGCCTGCATCGCCCATGACAAAGGCGCTGTGCATACGCTGTTGTTTGACGCCAAGGGCAGCAGGCCTTTGCCCAATTTGTCAGGTCGGCGCAGCCTGTTGCCCCATGCCGCTTTGCCCGGTGGTGGTTGGCTGGCCGAGGCCTATGACGCCTCTGCACCGCATCAACTGGTCAAGGTCAGCTATGACGGCACCTGCCGCCGTTTGACTACCCCATTGGCCCCCACGGTGCGCCGCCACCGCAGCCCGCGTGTTTTCAACTGGACCACGGTTGATAAAAGCCCGGTTTCGGGTTGGCTGTATTTGCCTGAAGGCCGCCCCAAGGGTATCATCGCCTATGTCCACGGCGGCCCGACCTGGCATTCCGAGGATTGGGTCAACCCCAAGATCGGCTTTTGGGTGCAGTTGGGCTATGCGGTGCTGGACCCGAACTATCGCGGTTCGACCGGGTTTGGCCATGACTGGCGTGAGGCGGTCAAGGCCGATGGCTGGGGTGGTCGCGAACAGGCCGATATCCGCGCCGGGATAGAGGCGGCCCTTGCGGAGGGGTTTGCCCCGCCCAAGGTCGCCGTCGCGGGCAATTCCTACGGTGGCTTTTCAAGCTGGTACGCGATCACCCGCTTTGCCGATCTGGTCACCGCCGCGATCCCGATGTGCGGCATGTACAAGCTGGACATCGACTATTACGAAACCGGAATGCCGCATGGCCGGGCCTATTCCGAGGAAATGATGGGTGGCACCCCGGATGAATTTCCCGAAAAATACGCCAACGCAAGCCCCGGCCGTTTCATTGACCAGATCAAGGGCCATGTGCTGATCGTGCACGGGTTGGCTGACAGCAATGTAGGCCCGGAAAACACCCATGTCGCAGTGCGCGAATTAACAGCGGCAGGCATCCCGCACGAGGTGATGCTGTTCAGCGACGAGGGCCACGGCATCTTCCGCCGTACCAATGTGGAAACCTACCTGACCCGCACCGCCACCTTTCTGGAGCGCGCCTTTGCCGGGGGCAAGCGATGACGCTGAAGGATTTCTTCGTTTCGGGCCCGTATGATGACGGCGATCCGGTCACCGGGCATTATTACGAGATGGCCTCACCCGACCCTGCCCGCGCACAGGTCTGGGGTTACACGGACAAGATCAGCTATGCCCCGGGTGAGGTGCTGGTGCTGCACGCGATGTCATCGGCCTCCATGGCTCGGCTACAGATTTTGCGCGACGGGCTGACGCCGGAAACGTTGGTGGATACCCAGATTGCCCTGAGTTTTGAACCGACGCCCGAGGCGTGTTCAGTCAAGGGCTGTGGCTGGCCGGAACGCTACCGGCTGACGCTGCCCGACTGGCGCTCTGGCGTTTACGTGGTGCGGCTGACCGTCGCTGGGCATCAGTCGGAACATATGTTCGTGCTGAAGGCGGCCAAGCCCGAAGGTCTGCTGATGATCCTTACCACCGGGACGTGGTGCGCTTACAACGACTGGGGCGGGTCGAACCACTATCAGGGGATCACCGGCGAACACCGGGCCGAATTTGCACCCGAAGTCAGCCTTCACCGACCCTGGGCCAAGGGGCTTGTGCGCTGGCCCGATGATGCGCCACGCATCCCGCACGCCTCTCCCTTGCTGTCCAAGCCGCGCTATCCGCATATGGAGTTTGCCCGCGCCAAGGGGATTTCCAAGAAATATGCCTCGTCCGGCTGGGCCGCGTTTGAACGCCCCTTTGCCCTGTGGTGTGAGGCGCAGGGCATCACGCTGACCTATGCCACCCAGCATGATTTGCACGCCGACCCCACTTTGCTTGACGGCCATGCCCGCGCGCTTATCGTCGGCCATGACGAATACTGGACATGGGAGATGCGCGACCATCTTGACGCTTGGGTGGAACGGGGCGGCGAACTCGCCCGGTTCGCGGGCAATTTCTTCTGGCAAACCCGGTTGTCGGGCGATCTGGCCGTGCAGACCTGCTACAAATACGCCGCCTCTACGCGCGACCCGACCAAGGATGCGACCCGCCTGACCAGCTATTGGGACCACCCCCAAGTGGCGCGCCCCGCTGTGGCGACGATGGGACTGACCGGGTCCATGGGTGTTTATGCCGGGTGGAGCCGGTGTGCCGCCCATGGCTCTGGCGGGTTTGCCATCTACCGGCCAGAACATTGGTCACTGCGCGACAGCGGGCTTGGCTACGGTGACGTGCTGGGCGCTGCGGCGAAGATATTCGCGTATGAGGTCGACGGCATCGACTACACGATGACCCAAGGTCTGCCCTTCGCGGTTGAAGATGTGGGATTGGAAGGTGCGCTGACCATCATCGGCCTGTCGCCCGCCACCACGCTGTCGCATTCGACCGGCCCGCAGGATGCTGATAATTTCATCGGAAGTCTGGATGCCGAAGAGGTGGCTTTGGTCGTCTACGGTAAGGTCACGCCTGAAACCCTTGGCCGCGCCAGCCGGGGCAACGGCTGCATCGCCGAATACCGGCGCGGCAAAGGGGTGGTCTACAACGCCGGGTCGTGCGAATGGGTGGCGGGCCTGATCAAGGACGACGCCGTGGTGGAACGCGTCACCCGGCGGATTTTGCAAGGGGTTTGGGGCTAGGGAGAGTGCAAGTCCTGCGCTGCTTTCTGATGCTCTCGCATCGAGATATAGATGGCGCAGGCGATCAGGATGGCGACGCCGGTAAAGGTCCAGCGGTCGGGGAAATCGCCAAAGAAAATCAGGCCCATCAGGGTTGAGGTCACCATCTCGGTATAGGCGAGCGGGGCCAGCAATGACGCCTCGGCATGGTCATAGGCCAGCACGATGCAGTAGTGGCCGATGTTGGCAATGGCGGCGAGGGCCACAAACTGCAGCCACTCAACCGGAGTCGGAGTTTTCCAGACAAAGGCCACCAGAACCGACGCGATCAGGCAACCGATCGCATTGGTGTAAAAGGTAGTGACGATGGCTTTGGACCGCCCGGTTATGCGGCGGGTCAGCAGGAAATAAAGGGCAAGGCTGGTGCCTGCTGCCAGCGCCAGCAGGTTGCCGGGGTTCAGGGCGGCCACGCCGGGGCGGATGATGATGACCGTGCCGATAAAGCCGACACAGACGGCAGCCCAACGGCGCGGGCCGACTTTCTCTTTCAGGATCAAGGGGGACAGGGCAGTCACCACAAGGGGCTGCACAAAAAAGATCGCCAGCGCATCGGCGATGGGCAGGAACTTCAGCGCGGAAAAGAAGAAAAAGGTGGCGGCGATCAGCAGGCTGGCGCGCAGGGTGTGAATGCCGGGCTGGTCAGGGATCAGGCCGCGAGCGCCGGTTTGTCGCGCCGCGAAGGGCAGGGTCAGCACCGCGCCAAAGGTCAGCCGCGCCCAGACGATCTGCAGGACCGGCATCCCGCCTTGCCCGAGGAATTTGGCAATGACGTCGATGCCGGGCAGCACCGCCATGGCGGCAAGCATCAAAGCGATGCCGATGATTGGGGTCGGTTTGGGCAAGGTATGACTTTCACGGGTGGCGGTTGTGGAAGGCCCCGGGGCCAGCCCCGGACCCCGGAGTATTTGGGCAAAGAGCAAATCGGCAGGTTCAGGTCAGAAAGAGGGGACATCGGCTGTCGGGGTCGATTGCAGGACGTTCCGGTGGCGTCCGCCGGAGGACGGTTTTATCCGAAATCATCCGGCTTCAGACAAAGGCTTTGAGGACGGCGGCGAGGTTTTGGCCAAGTTCTGGGCACAGGTAGCCGCCTTCTTGCACGATCAGGGTGGGCAGGTTCAGGGCGGCGATTTCCTGGCCGATCCGGGCAAAGCCGGGGGTGGTGACGGCAAGGCCGGCGAAGGGATCGCCTTCAAACGCATCAAGACCAAAGGCCAGCACCAGCGTGTCGGCCCCCCATAGGGTGATGGCGTTCAAGGCTTGGATCAGGGCATGCAGAAAGGCCTGATCCGCGCTGCCTCGGGGCAGGCAGATGTTCAGGTTGGCACCCTCTCCGGCATTCCGCCCGCGTTCCTCGGGGTAGCCCCAGAAAAACGGGTAGAAGCGTTCCGGATGGGCGTGAAGCGAGACGGTCAGCACATCGGGGCGGTCGTAAAAGATGCCTTGCGTGCCGTTGCCGTGGTGCAGGTCAACATCAAGGATCGCAACCTTGCGCCCCGACAGGGTCAGGTGCTGGGCCGCGATGGCGGTGTTGTTGAGGTAGCAAAACCCGCCCGCAAGTTCGGCAAAGGCATGGTGGCCGGGCGGACGGCACAGGGCATAAGCGCTGCGGTTTCCTTGCACGATCAACGCGCTGCCTGCAATGGCTGTTTGGGCAGAGGCATAGGCCGCCCCCCAGGTTTGCCCGCTGATCGGGCAAGAGGTGTCCGTCATGTGGAAGCCCGCTTGCCCCACGGCCGACAGCGGGTAGCCATCAGTGCGGTTGGCGGGGTGGATGTTCGGGATCACCTCGGCACTGGCACCGGGGATGTTTTGCCAACGGTCATGGATGGTTTGCAGGAAGGTCAGATAGCGTTCGGGATGGACGGCGGCGATGGCATCCAACCCGTGATCGTCGGGGGTCTGCACCGTCAGGCCAAGGCTGTGCACTCCCGACAGCAGCGCGTCGATGCGGCTAGGCTGTTCCGGACACGGCTTTGGCGCGCCCGAGGACAGGAAGAATTTGGGGTCATGGGCGCGTTGGCCCTCGTGATAAAACGTGATCATGTCAGGGCTTTCAGGGAAGGGCCGTCGAGGATCATCATCTCGTAGCCGCGTGGGGCAAATCCCGTCTTGGTATAAAACCGGGTGGCTTGGGTGTTGTCGGGCGAAACGCCCAGCGTGATGTAGCGCGCATCCCAGCTTTGATGCAGCATCACCGCTGCGACAAGGGCGCGGGCGAGACCGGTGCCGCGGGCAGTGGGGGTAACGTAAAGGTCCTGAATGTAAACGCCGGGTTCGCCTCGGTGGGTCGAGAAATCGGGGTAGTAGATCGCCATGCCGTTCGGGTCGATCAGGGCGTGGATCAGGTGGGTGGTGAACAGGGCGTCGTGCAGGGCCGCCTCGGAGCCGACAGACGCAGAGCCGCCGTCATGGTCAGACAGGGCTTGCAGCATCTGGCGCAGGGCGAAAATTTCGGCGGGGGTAACAGGGTGAATCAAAACGCCACCTTGTCGGCACCTTTCAGCCCCAGCATCGCCCGCGCCTGATCCGGCGTCGCAACCTCGCGGCCCAAGCGTTCGACGATCTCGCGGATCAGGGTGACCTGCTGGGCGTTGCTGGTCGCCAGAACGCCTTTGGACAGGTACAGATTGTCCTCTAGCCCGACCCGCACATGGCCCCCCATCGCCGCCGACATCGTGGCCATGGCGATCTGGGCGCGGCCTGCGGCCAGCACCGAAAACTGATAGGTATCGCCAAACAGCCGGTCGGCGGTGCGCTTCAGCAGCGTCAGCGTATCAGGTTCTGGCGCCATGCCGCCAAGCACGCCGAAAACGAACTGAATGAACAGCGGCGCCTGCACCAGACCCCGGTCGACGAAGTGTTTCAGCATGGTCAGGTGGCCAATGTCATAACACTCAAACTCAAACCTCGCGCCGCGCTGGGCGCCCATTTCGGTCAGCACATGGGCGATGTCGCGCGGCGTGTTCTTGAACACCACATCATCGGAGTTTTCCAGAAAGGGCCGCTCCCAATCATATTTCCACGCTTTGATCCGGGCGATCATCGGGTACAGCGCAAAGTTCATCGACCCCATGTTCAGGCTGCACATCTCTGGCTGGGCGGCTTTGGGGGCGGCAAGGCGTTGGTCAAGGGTCATCACGGCAGAGCCGCCGGTGGTCATGTTCACGACCGCGTCCGTGCCATTTTTGATCAACGGCAGGAAGGCGGCCCAGTGCGCCGGATCGGCAGAGGGGCGGCCGGTTTCGGGATGCCTTGCGTGCAGGTGCAGGATGGCAGCCCCCGCCTTGGCCGCCCCGATGGCAGAGCTTGTGATCTGATCCGCCGTGATGGGCAGGTGGGGGGATTGGCTGGGGACGTGGATCGAACCGGTTATCGCGCAGGAGATGATGATTTTCGACATGGGAACCTCCTGCGCCCACATTTGCATGGGCAACGGCTGCGCGCCAGTCCGGGCACGCGCCGATTTTTCTGCGAAAAATCAAGGCAAGTGCTGAATTTTTCGCAGAAAAATTGCGGGCAGGTTATTTGACGATAAAGGGCGCTATCGCCATCACCTCGTAATGGTCGTCAAACAACAACCGCGCCTCGTAGTCACCCGGGGTCAGGGGAGCGTAAAGTTCCGCCGCCGGAAAGGTCAGCGTGCCGTTGATCCGCGCCCCAGTATAAGCAAAGCCCGCGTAATTGTAGACCGACGGGTCACCCTTTTTGTAGATGCCGACCCAGTCCAGCTTGAAGCCCGGGGCACCGGTGAACGCCAGTTGAATGTCAGAGGTGGTCGTCACCGGCGCTGTCACCGCCAGCGTCGCATGGCCGTCATGTGGCACAATGGCAAACCGTGTGCGGGCAATTTCGGTGCCGTCCTTGTCGGTCATCACTGCATCGTAACCGCCTTGCGCCAGCCCAAGGGTGGACAGCCGGATCGTCGGGCGGTCATCCGGGGCCACGTCGGAAATGCCGGTCAACGGCGTCGTCTCGCCGCGTTTGTAGATCGTGGCAGAGTAATTCCCACCATCGGGTGAGGCGATGCGGATCACAAAACTGTCGCCTTCGCGCACCGGTCGGGGTTCCACACTGATCAGCGCCGGGGTCGTGATCGGATCAACCTCAAACGTGGTCAGTACTGCGCGGTGATCCGACGGCCACGGTGTCACGGAAAGCGCGTTGGCCGGGTTGCCCGCCTCACCCATCACCACCGCATCGACCGGGTTCATGTTGGCTTCCCAGGCAAAGTCGATGCGGTCAAACACCTCGCCGGCCGGGATATAGGGATACGGGCGGCCAGCGGTCCATGTATAGCCCGGCACGGCCAGCGCATCAGGATGCACGGCACGAAAGCTGTCGGTAAAGCCTGCCGCCTCAAACGCCTTTGACACCGGCCATTCGACGGCAAAGGCCGGGGTCGGGCGTTTGGCTGCGACATCAGTCGTCCAGTCGCGCCATGATGGAGAGTTGAAATCGCCGGTCAGGATCACCGGCACGCCTTTGGCCACAAGCGGGGCAAGGCCGTCAATCAATGCCTGCGCCTCTGGCATCCGCACATCGGTTTCGTTCTGCACGGCTTCGGCGGCAGATTTGCCGTCGCGCACCAGTTCGGGCCCGTAAGGGTCAGAGGTCAGATGCGTGTTGGCAAAGGCGATCACCTTGCCGGGCGAAACCTCGATCCACGCATGGACGGCATCGGGGTCAAGACCCGCAATCGAATAGGGAGGGTTCTCGGATCGGGTCGTCTCTCCCAACGCACTGTCAAAGATCGGGTACTTCGACAGGATATGGCGGCGCTGATCGGCATAGGGATAGCCCGCCAAAGCCGCGATTTGCAGCGTCTTGCCGTCGGGTTCCTGCAAGCCCACAATATCGGCATCGGCCAGCTTAATCGCCTTGATCACCGACGCGAACGACACCTGATCGCCGCCGTACCAGATGTTGAAGGTCAAGACTTTCAGGCGCATGGGTTCGGCCTCAGCGGATAGTGGCAACAACGACAGTGCAAGGATCAGGCGGCGCATGGCAATCTCCCACGGGGTCAACTGCACGGTGGCAGATGAGGGTGACAGGACGGCGACAACTCTCTTATTGAACAAATGTACAACAAGAGGTACGCTCTTGGCAAGGAGAGTGTCATGACTTCACCCGATCCACGCCATGCCATTTTGTTCGAGCCTGTGAAAATCGGCCCGGTCACCGCCCCCAACCGGTTTTACCAGACCCCCCATGCCACCGGGTTCGGCTGGCAGCGCCCGCAATCCGGTGCTGCCCTGCGCGGCGTCAAGGCAGAGGGCGGCTGGGGCGTGGTCTGCACCGAATACTGTTCCATCCATCCCAGCAGCGACGACAGCCCCCATGCGTTTCTGGCCCTGTGGGGCGACGAGGATATAGCCCCTTTGGCGGCCACCGCCGATGCGGTTCATAGGCACGGCGCGCTGGCCGGGATTGAGCTTTGGCACGGCGGCGCACACGCGGCCAATCGGATGACACGGCTGCCTGCGTTGGCTCCACAGGTTCAGCCTGCCATGTTCCACCAGCCGACCACCGCACGCGCGATGGACCTGTCCGATATCCGTGACCTGCGCCGCTGGCAGCGTGAGGCGGCTGTGCGCGCCAAACAGGCCGGGTTTGACATCATCTATGTCTATGCCGGCCATGACTATTTGCCGTTTCAGTTTCTGTCGCGCCGCACCAACCAACGCAGTGACGCCTATGGTGGGTCGTTGGAAAACCGCGTCCGCCTGCTGCGTGAAATGATCGAAGACACCCGCGATGCGGTGGGCGACACCTGTGCCGTTGCCGTGCGCCTTGCGGTCGATGAACTGCACGGCCCCGCCGGGATCACCTGCGACGGTGAAGGGCGTGAGGTTGTGGCGCTCTTGGCCGATTTGCCCGACCTGTGGGACGTGAACGTGGCGGGGGCGTTGGGCAACGATTCCAAATCCGCACGGTTTTCAGACGAAGGGTTTCAAGAGGACTATGTCAGCTTTGTCAAAGGCCTGACCGGCAAGCCCGTGGTGTCGGTCGGCCGCTTTACCTCACCTGACCGGATGGTGTCGCAGATCAGACGCGGCATTCAGGATTTCATCGGGGCCGCCCGCCCCTCGATCGCCGACCCTTTCCTGCCGTTGAAAATCCGCGAGGGGCGTGCAGATGAGATCCGCGAATGCATCGGCTGCAACATCTGCCGGGCGGCCAACAACGAGGCGGTCGGCCTGCGCTGCACCCAGAACCCCACGATGGGCGAAGAGTGGCGCAAGGGCTGGCATCCGGAACGCATCGCCCGCCACGCGCCAGACAAGATGCTGATCGTGGGCGCAGGTCCGGCGGGGCTTGAGGCGGCTTTGTCCCTCGGGCGGCGTGGGCTTGAGGTGTCGCTGGCTTTCGCCAACCGCAAACCGGGCGGGCGGATCAACCGCGAAAGCACCTTGCCGGGGCTTGCGACCTGGGGCCGGGTCCGCGACTGGCGGCTGACCATGATCGCCAGGTTGCCCAACGTGACGCTGTACCCCGAAAGCGTGATGACAGCCGATGATATCGCGGGTTTTGGGGCCGACCATGTCGTGCTGGCCACGGGTTCCAAATGGCGGCGCGACGGGGTGGGCGTGATCGGCATGGAGCCGCATGTTTTCACCGGGGCGCTGACGCCCGATGACATCTTTGCCGGAGCCACGGTTACAGGCCCGGTGGTGATCTATGATGACGAACATTACTTCATGGGCGGCGCTTTGGCCGAGAAACTGCGCGCGGAAGGCCACGACGTCACCCTGATCACGCCGCAAACCATGGCTTCGGCGTGGACGGTGTATACCGACGAGCAGACCCTTGTGCAGGCCCGCCTGCTGCAATCCGGCGTCAAGCTGGCCTTGGCGCGCAGCATCGCCGGTTGGCAGAACGGTGCGGTGCAGGTGACCTGCGGCTGCACCGGGCAGGCCTTGCCCGATATTCCGTGTCAGACGCTGATCCTTGTGACCGGGCGGCTGCCGGTTGATGAACTTTATCCGGCATTGGTCGGGCGTCTGCCCTCGCTTACCCGGGTCGGCGATTGCCTGATGCCGTCGTCGATGGCCGACGCGGTCTATTCGGCCCACCGCTTTGCCCGCGAATTGGGCGAAGCCGCGCCCCCCCTGCGCCGCGAGATGCCACCGTACCGGAGCACGAAATGAGACGCCCGCGCACCAGAACCATCCCGCAGCGCCCGTTCGGTCAGGTGCCGCTGCTGACAGCACCGATGCAGGTGATCTCGGCTGATCAGGTCGAGGCGATCCACACGACCGCGCTGAAACTGCTGGCCGAGACCGGCTTAAAGGTCCTGCAAGCGCAAGCCCGCGCGCTGTACGCCGGGGCCGGGGCCGAAAGGGTCGGCGACATGGTGCGCTTTCCGCCCGGCCTGGTTGAAAGCCTGCTGGACTCGGTGCCTGCCACCTTCACCCTGACCGCGCGCAACCCGGCGCGGACCCTGAAACTGGGCGGGCGCGATATGGTCTTCGCCTCGGTCGGCGGTCCTGCCTATGTGATGGACATCGACGGCGGGCGGCGCGATGGCACCTATGCCGAGATGTGCGATTACCTCAAGGTGATCCAATCGCTGAACGTGATCCAGCAAGAGGGCGGTGGCCCGTTTGAACCGATGGACCTGCCTGCCAACACCCGGCATCTGGACCTGTATCTGGCGCAGATCACCCATATCGACAAAAGCTGGCAGACCCAGACGCTGGGGTTGGCCCGCACCATGGACGGCATCGAAATGGCCGCGCTGATGTTCGGCTGCACGCCTGATAGCCTGCCGTGCAGCTTGGTGGGCATCATCAACACCAACTCCCCCCTGCAACTGGATGTGCCGATGGCAGAGGGGCTGATTGCCATGGCCAGCCACGGTCAGGTCAACGTGATCACGCCGTTTACCTTGGCGGGTGCGATGGCGCCGGTCAGCATCGCAGGCGCGCTGGTCTTGCAACATGCCGAGGCGATGGCGGGCATCTGCCTGACCCAGATTGTGAAAAAGGGCGTGCCGGTGATGTATGGCGGCTTCACGTCCAACGTTGACATGCGGTCTGGTGCGCCAGCGTTCGGGACGCCGGAATATACCAAGGCGGCGATGGCGTCGGGCCAATTGGCGCGGCGGATCGGCGTGCCGTTCCGGTCGTCCAATGTGACGGCGGCCAACGCGGTCGATGCGCAGGCGGCCTACGAAAGCCAGATGGCGCTGTGGGGGGCGATCACCGGCGGTGCGCATCTGGTCGAACATGCGGCAGGCTGGATGCATGGCGGGCTGACGGCCAGTTGGGAAAAGCTGATCCTCGATGCCGAAATGCTGATGATGATGCAGGCGTGGATGGAGCCGTTGGCGACCGATGACGCCGCCCTTGGCCTTGCAGCGATTGCCGAGGCTGGGCCGGGCGGCCATTTCTTTGGCACCACCCAAACGATGGGCAGCTATGAAACTGCCTTCCACGCGCCGATGCTGTCAAATTGGGACAATTACCCGACATGGCTGGACAAAGGTGCCGAAGAAGCCCCACGCCGCGCCAACCGCATCTTCAAGGAATTGCTGGCCGGGTATGAAGAGCCGAAGCTGGACGAATCCGTGGCCGAGGCTTTGGCCGATTATGTCGCCCGCCGAAAGGCCGAGGGTGGTGCCCCGATGAATTGAAGGGACGCGAACTCCCCGCATAAACCCCTATCAACTTCATTCAGGTCCAAATATTCCACAGGAGGTCTGGAGGGTGTGAAACTCTCCAGCGCCGATCCAGCACGCCGAAGCGGCCTTACCCGCCCCAGGTCCGTTCCAGCAAGGCAAGCCAATTCTGATGGGTCAGCTTCTGCATCAACGCGTCATTATAGCCGTGCGCCTGCATGGCGGCGGTCAGGTTGGGCAGGCCCGCGACATCGGTGATGCCTTGCGGGATCGTGGCACCGTCAAAGTCGCTGCCCAGACCGACGTGATCCTCTCCCAGATGGTCGATCAGGTGGTCCAGATGCGCAAGGGTGTCCTCCCAGCCCATGTCGGCCGATTGCTTGCCATCGCGGCGCAGGAAAGAGGTGGCGAAGTTCAGGCCGACCATGCCCTTGCTGTCCCGGATGACACCAAGCTGGCGGTCGGTCAGGTTGCGGCTTGATTGGGTCAGGGCGTTGGCGTTCGAATGGGTGGCGACCAAGGGTGCCGTCGACAAAGCGGCCACGTCATTGAAACCCGCTTCGTTGATGTGGCTCAGGTCGATCATCACCTTCAGATCGTTGCAGGCGGTCACAAGGCGCTTTCCAGCCTCTGTCAGACCGTCGCCGGTGTCGGGTGACGACGGATAGGCAAAGGGGACGCCGTGGCCAAAGATGGTTGGCCTGCTCCACACAGGGCCGATGGAGCGTAGCCCAAGGGCGTGAAACGCGTACAGCGCGTCAAGGTCAGGGCCAATCGCCTCGGCCCCCTCCATATGCAGAATGCCAGAGATCACACCGGCTGCCATGTTGGCCCGTATTTCGGCCACGCTGCGCACCATCTTGAAACGGCCTTCGGACGCACGCTCCATCCACAGAAAATGGCTTGCCATCGCCCAGGCGGTCGGCAGCGCTTCTGAGGCCGGGATCAGGGGGGCAAGGGGCAGGCGGAACGGCGGGTTCTCCATCAGTTGCATATAGTCGATGCCGTCCTCGTCATGCGGCGAGGGGATGTAGATGGCAAAAAAGCCGCCCACAAAACCGCCCTGCTTCATGCGGGGCAGGTCAAGGTGACCCTTGCCTTCGCCGGTCAACCAGATCGCCTCACGCTTTTCGGGGGCGTTGTACAGGCGCAAGAGAATGTCGTTGTGGCCGTCGAAGGTGGGGAACATGGGGGCCTCTGGCTGATGGCTGTGCGGGGGGTTCACACCCGGGGTTTTGGTGAAAGAGCGGGGGCTTCACACCCCCGCACCCCCGTGGATTATTTGGGCCAGAATGAAAGGGGAAAGCGGCATTGTCTAGCCTTCAAGCATCCGGTCGGCAGAGGCGGCGAACAGGGACTTGGCGTAGGGCGTCGTCATCGCGGCGGTGGCCAGCGCGTCACGCGTCAGCTCTTCAACCGCTTTGCCGTTCTGCATGACAAGGATGCGGTCGCACATGTGGTCTATGACGGCAAGGTCGTGGCTGACCATCAGGAAAGTCAGGCCGCGTTCGGTGCGCAGGCGCGACAGCAGGTTCAGCGTTTCGGCCTGAACCGAGGCGTCAAGGGCAGAGGTCGGTTCATCCAGCAGCAGGATTTGGGGTTTCAGCATCAGGGCGCGGGCGATGGCGACGCGCTGGCGCTGCCCGCCACTCAACTGATGGGGATAGCGGAAGCGAAACGCAGGCGGCAGGCCAACGTCGATCAGCGCCTGTTCGATCCGTGCGTCGGTGCCCTTCTGGCCGTGGATGGCAAGGGGTTCGGACAGCACCCGGTCAATCGTGTGGCGCGGGTGCAGCGAGGCGTAGGGGTCTTGAAACACCATCTGCACCCGTGCCGCAAAATCCTTGCCGCGTGGCGATTTCAGCGGCTGGCCGTCGATCCGGATTGCGCCGCCGCTGATCGGTGCCATGCCGCAGATCGCGCGCAGGATGGTGGACTTGCCAGAACCGGATTCACCCACAAGGCCGTAGGATTCCTGCGGGTTGACCGAAAGTGAGACGTTTTCCACCGCACGGACGTGGCGGCCAGCGGTGTGGAAGGTGACGGAAAGGTTTTCAATTTCAATCAAGGCCATGTCAGCGCACTCCATCGTTCTGGCGGCACAAAACGGTGCCCTCGCAGCATGAACCGTGCGTCGCTGGCCAGAAGATACGGGCGGCTTTGATCCTTACCTGCATCAGCGCGCCCATTCTGCGTTGCGGTCAAGGGCGGGCAGGGCCGCGCGTGATCCGCCGATCCGTGGCAGGCAGTTCAACAGGCCTTGGGTATAGGGATGCTTGGCGTGCAACAGGTCTTTCGCGGCCAATTCCTCAACAATCTTGCCTTTGTACATCACCAGAACGCGGTCGCAGAAGCGGGCCACCAGACGCAGATCATGCGAAATGAAGATCAGCCCCATGCCACGGGTTTTCACCAGATTGTCCAGGATAGACAGCACCTCTGCCTGCACAGTCACATCCAAGGCGCTGGTCGGTTCATCGGCGATCAAGAGGTCAGGGTTGGGAATCAGCATCATTGCGATCATCACGCGCTGGCCCATGCCGCCCGACAGTTCGTGCGGATACGCCTCCATCACGCGGTCAGGGTCGCGGATCTGGACAGCCTCAAGTGCGGCCAGCGCTTTGGACCGGGCCTCGGTGCGTGAGGCGTGGTCGCGCTGGCGCAACCCCTCCATCAACTGGGCGCCAACCTTCATCACCGGGTTGAGCGAGAATTTCGGGTCCTGCATCACCATGGCGATACGACGACCGCGCAGGGCGCGCAGTTCAGGCTCTGTCGCGGCCATCAGGTCCTGACCTTCAAAGGTCATCGCATCCGCCTCTATCCGGCCCGGCGGGCGGATCAGCCGCAGGACCGACCGGCCCGTCATCGTCTTGCCAGAACCAGACTCGCCCACAATGCCAAGCCGTTCGCGGCCCAGATCAAACGACACACCGCGCACCGCCTGAACCGGGCCGATTTCGGTGTCAAAGGTGACCCGAAGATTTCGGATATGCAGCAAAGTCTCCATCATCAGTGCCTTTGCTATGTGTCCGGCGGTTCTGGTTCAGGGGCCGGGCTTAAAGACAAACCCCGTGCCCGGCATCGTTCAGTAAAGCGTTACGCCATCGTCAAGTCCAAGGATTTCAGATGATCGCCTGACGCTTGCGGCGTTTGACGCCACCATCGTCGCCTTTGCGCCTTTTGGCGAGCTTTTCTTCCGACGGCGGCAGGGCCATACTCTCGATCATGCGCAACAGGGCTTCGGAATCTTCTTTTGGTTCGCAGGTTCCCGACGCGATCCGGCCCGCCAAATTCCGCATCCCGCGCAATTCGTCCTTGGTCAGGGTGGTCGTCTCACTGGTCAGTTTGAAGATTTCCTCAAACAACTTCAGCATCGACTCATAGGCCGCCTCTGTGCCAAGGGCGGTCACCGGGTTCGCCACCTTGTCCAGCGGTGGACGCGGGAAGGGGTTCTTGTTTACACCCATGAAATTCTTGGACAAAAGCGTGTTGGCTTCGTCATATTCGTTGTAAAGTTCCTGCGCCTCGGGGAAAGCCATCTTGGCGACGTGGCCCAGTTCGCTGTTGTCGATCAGCCGGATCAGCCGTTGGTTCATTTTGTTAGAGGTGCCGTCCGGGCGCAGCCGCAGGTTGACCTTGTTGTTGATCCGGCCCAGCCTGATCCCGATCTCACCCAGACTTTGATTTTCGGTTTCAACCGAATAATCCAGCTTTTCAGGGCTGACGCCGCAGTCAAACGCGTTGACCACATCCTTGCGGATGTCACGGTCGGGAAAGCGGTCTGCCAGAAAAAGCCGGGCGTCGATGTTCTTTTGGCCGAACACGGCGGCCCAATTGGTCATGGCGGCGTTATAGTCCAGCACGTGGCCGGTCTTACGCTCTCCGACGAAAGCGGAGAATTCCACATCCGCGCCGGATTTGATTTTGGTGGAGTATAGGCTTTTCAGGAACGAAGACTGCTCGCGAAAATAGACGAGGATGCGGATTTCGTCAAAATGCGGTGCCAGAAACCCGTGCAGTTTTTCCAGACAGCCCGGCGTGCCGTGCAGCCCGTACAACTGTTCACTTGTGATGAACATCGTCTTGCATGTTTTCTTCAGAACCTCGATCTCTGCCAGAAATTCTGACTCCATCTTTCCGAAGAAATTCTCTTTCTGCTCGGTGCTGTTCAGGTTTTTCTGCTTGTACCATTTGCCATTCTTTTCAACCGGAAGGCAAAAGGTCGACAGCATGTGGTTGTTGGTGACGCCCAGCGCATCACTTAATCCCACGCCGTGCTCCAGCAAAGCGGCGCGGTTGGCATATACGAAACGTTGAATGGTGGTTGTCGCCGTTTTGGCGGTGCCTATGTGCATGATAAGTCGCATGGAAGTTCCTTAAGATTGGGGATGCTGCGCACGCACCACTGGAATTCACGCCTCGTCTATAGGTCAGGTGAACCGGTTTGGACAAGAAATAACGTGGTGCAGGCGGCCTTGCGCCTAGCGGTGTGCCCGCGGATCAAGCACATCGCGCAGCCCGTCGCCGAGCAGGTTGAAGCCCAAAGAGACGATAAAGATCGCCAGGCCCGGCATGGTGGCAACCCACCATTGTTCGAACAAAAACTTGCGCCCGGCTGAAATCATCAGGCCCCATTCCGGCAAGGGCGGCTGCACGCCAAGGCCCAGAAACCCCAGCCCCGCCGCCGTAAGGATCACCCCCGCCATGTCCAGCGTCACCCGTATGATGACGGACGGCAGACACATCGGCATCACATGGCCCCAGATCAGCCGCACGGCTGAGGCGCCCTGCAACCGGGTGGCCGCGATATAGTCAGAGTTGCGCACCGTCAGCGTTTCAGCCCGCGCCACCCTTGCATAGGGTGGCCAGCTTGTCAGCGCGATGGCCAGAACCGCGTTCACCATCCCGGGGCCAAGCACAGCGACCAGCGCGAGTGCGAGGATCAGCTTGGGGAACGCCAGAAAGATATCGGTGATCCGCATCAGCACGCCGTCAACCCAGCCGCCGAAATAGCCCGCCACTGTGCCGATGATCAACCCCACCACGGGCGCGGTCAGGATGACCAGCAGCACGATGTACAACGTGATCCGCGAGCCGAACAGAATGCGGCTCCAGATATCGCGGCCGAAATCGTCGGTGCCCATCCAGTGGCCTGGGGTGAAGGGCGGCTGCAACCGGTCGGCCAAGGACTGCACAATCGGGTCATGCGGTGCCAGCACGGGCGCAAAGACCGACATGAAGATCAGCGCAACCGAGATTACAAACCCGATCATCGCCAAAGGGTTACGCCGGAACCGCAACCACGACAGCCACGTTTGCGCCGCCCGCGATTGCAGGCGCGACTTGGGGTTGGGGTCCATCAGCCAGGCGTTCAGGGTGGTCATCGCGCCCTCGGATCGGCAAGCCGGTACAGGAAATCAGAAAACATGTTGATCCCGATATAGACCGCACCCACCACAATGGTGCCGCCCAGAACCGCCGGCATATCGGCGACCAAAAGCGCATCGGTGATATAGCGGCCAAGGCCGGGCCACGCGAAAATCGTCTCGGTCAGCACCGCGCCCTCCAGCAGGTTGGCGTAGGACAAGGCGATCACGGTGATCAGCGGCACCGCCACGTTGCGCATCGCGTGCACCCACACAACGCGGCGTTCCGGCATGCCCTTGACCCGGGCGGTGGTGATATATTCCTGCCCCAACTCGTTCATCATGAAGCTGCGGGTCATCCGGCTGATATAGGCCATCGACAGATACCCCAGGATCGAGGCGGGCAGGATGATATGGCTGATCGCGTTGCGGAACATGTCCCATTCACCGGCCAAAGCCGTGTCGATCAGGATCATGTGGGTGACGGCGGGCACCTTGAAATCATACATCATGTCATAGGTGCTATCTAGGCGGCCCGGTCCGCCGACCCAGCCCAGATGCCCGTAAAACAACAACAATCCCATCAGGCCCAGCCAAAAGACCGGCATCGAATAGCCCATCAGACCGATCAGCCGCACCGCCTGATCGCGCAACGAGCCGGGCTTGGTCGCCCCCAGCACACCCGCAGGCACGCCAATCACAATGCCGATCAGGATGCCCAGCGTCGAAAGCTCCAGCGTGGCGGGGAAATAGCGGGCTATCTCACCCAACACCGGGTCGCGGGTGCGGATCGACACGCCAAGGTCACCGTGAAACACCGAATTCACATAGATCAGGAATTGCTGCCAGATCGGGTCGTTCAGGCCCAGCTTTTGGGTCAGATCGGCGATCTGCTGCGCACTCGCCCGTTCGCCAAGGATCGCCATGACCGGATCGATCGGCACCACGCGGGCAATCACAAAGGTGACGGCAAGCAGGCCCAGAAAGGTGATCAGCAACGAAAACAAAGTGTTCGCGGTCTGCTTTGCAAAGCGGACCGCGGCAGGATCGTGGGCAGTTGTGTCTGATATCGCGGCCATGCGGGGTGTACGCGCCGGTCCCCCGGCGCGTACAAATCCTTACTTGGTGGCCAGCCAGTACGACGCGCCAAGGTCAACCGCGCCACCGGTGTAAAAGTCCTTGACGTTCGACCGCAGGCCCGTGTTGCGCGCCTGCTGGAACATCAGGATGAACGGCGCGGTTTCCTGGTGGGTCTTTTCAATCTCCTCGTACAACGCTTTGCGCTTGTCTGGGTCACGCTCCATCACGGCGGCTTGCGACTGCGCGGTCAAAGCACCCGGATCATAGGCGTTGCGCCATGCCAGATAACCGGTGTTCTTCGCCTCGTCCGAGTTGTCGGGGTTTTCGGCAAAGGTGGAAGAGTTGGTGTTCGGGTCGGGATAATCCGGGCCCCATGTCTGCAACGTCGCATCATGCAGACGGGCGCGGTAATCCTTAAGCTGTTCAGCGCCTTCGCCGACTTTCAGTTCAACCGTGATGCCAGCCTGTCCAAAGGTGTTCTGGATCGACTGCGCCACGTCCATCCGGTCAGCGGCGTTGCGCACCGACAAGGTGACCTTGGGGTCCTTGATGCCGGATTCCGCCACAAGCGCCTTGGCCTTTTCGATGTCCAGATGGTAGGGCAGATCATCCAGCGCGCCCAGATAGCCTTGCGGCAGGAAGCTTTGGTGCGGAATGACCGCGCCCTTCATGATCGTGTCGGCCATGCCCTGATAGTCGACCGCCCACCGCATCGCATCAAGAAACTTGGCGTTGGTGTAGTTCGGGTTCTTCTGGTTGA
This sequence comes from Rhodobacterales bacterium, assembly GCA_038231775.1. GTDB lineage: Bacteria > Pseudomonadota > Alphaproteobacteria > Rhodobacterales > Rhodobacteraceae > Stagnihabitans. The sequence goes on from JBBRKS010000019.1 coordinate 36,069, forward strand.
ACGCCAGATAATAGACCTGACCGCCAACGTCCTGCGCAATCGTCACGTCCTTGTTGTCGGCCAGACCGGCAATGTCGGTCGGCGTCAGGGCGCGGGCAATATCAACGTCACCCTTTTCCAGCTGCAACCGTTCGGTCGCGGCCTCGGGGATATGCTGGATGAAGACGTTCTTCATCTTGGCATCGCCGCGCCAATAGCCCGGACGCATTTCAAGAATGATGCCTTCGTTCGGCTTGAAGGATTTCAGCGTGTAAGCCCCGGTTCCGGCAGAGTTGTTTTTCAGCCACTCGTTGCCCATGTCGCCGCCGACGTCATGCGCGGCCACGGTGACCTCATCGACGATGTTGGCCACGCCAGAGGTCAGGCAGTTGTACAAAAACGTCGGTGCGAAGGGTTTGGACACAACCAGCGTCAGCGTGTCATCCTTGGCGCTGATCATCTTGTCCACCGTTTCAGCCGTCCAGCCAAACTGGTTCAGGATGAAGGCAGGCGTCTTGTTCAGCTTGACCGCACGGATCAGCGAATAGGCCGCATCCTCGGCGCGCACCGGATTGCCCGACGAAAAGGTCAGTCCCGATTTCATCTTGAAGGAATAGGTCACGCCGTCATCGGCGACTGTCCAGCTTTCGGCCAGACCCGGCATCAGCTGCAGGCTGATCGGGTCCATCTCGACCAGACTGTCATAGGTGTTGTTGACGACGTCGAGGCCGGAAAACTCGTAAGCCTCTGCCGGGTCCAGCGACACGATGTCGTCGATGGCTGCCGCGATCACCAGCGTATCGGCGGGCGTGGCTGCCATCAGGGCGGCAGGTGCGGTGCCCAAAAGCAGCGCAGCAAGTGTGACTGCACCCGCTTTGCGGGCGAAGGGAAGGAAGGACATTGGTAACCCCCTGTTATTGTTTATATTTCTTTCAGACGCCGGAACCAGTGACGAGTCCCGATGCAATCCTTGATCAATTGGGCAACTTTCGTGCGCCCTTGTCAACCGTTGCGCGGTGCCAGACGCCCAAACCCTGTGCAGATGCGCAGTGCTTGGGCACATGCCTGACCTAAACCACGCTATAGCCGTCCGTCGCGCGCACCATCGCATCGGCAATCCCGGGTTCGGTGCCGGTATGGCCCGCATCCGGCACGATCACCAGATGCGCTTCGGGCCACAGTGCTGCCAGATCGACCGCATTTCGCACCGGGGTGCAGGCGTCATAGCGGCCATGGATGATCGTGCCGGGAATACCCTTCAGGCGGTGCGCCTGCGCCATAAGCCAGCCATCGCTTTCAAAAAAGCCCTTGTGGTGGAAGTAGTGGTTTTCGATGCGGGCAAAGGCCAGTGCATAGGTGGCATCCTCCCAAGCCGTTTCACGCGCCGGGTTGGACAGCAGCGAGATCGTCCGCGCCTCCCACAGGGTCCAGGCACGGGCCGCCTCGTCTTGTGCCGCGCCCGAATTGCCCGTCAGCACGCGGTGATAGGCCGCGACCATCGCACCGCGATCTTCGGGCGCAATCGGGGCCTGATAGTCGGCAAACGCCTCGGGGAACAGAAAGCTCGCACCGCCCAGTTCGTAAAACCAGTCGATTTCTTCCTGCCGCACGGTGAAAATCCCGCGCAGCACCAGTTCAGTCACCTGTTCGGGATGGGTGACAGCATAGGCAAGTGCCAGCGTAGACCCCCACGACCCGCCCACAACTTGCCAGCGGTCTACCGCCAGATGGGCGCGCAAGGTTTCAATGTCAGCCACCAGATCCCAGGTGGTGTTGTCTTGCAGACTGGCGAAGGGAGTCGATTGCCCGCAACCGCGCTGGTCAAACAGGATGATCCGGTACTTTGCCGGATCATGGCCCTGCCGCAAGAACGGCGAAATCCCACCCCCCGGCCCGCCATGCAGCACAAGTGCAGGCTTGCCCGTAGGGTTGCCGCATTCCTCATAATAAATCTCGTGCAGGGCCGAAACGCGCAAGCGCCCAGTCCTGTAGGGCTGCAAATCAGGGTACAGCGGGCGGCGGTCTGACATTGGTCTCTCCTTTTGCCATCAGCTTTCCGCGTCAGGCAGCGCTGCGCAAGCCCTTTCAACCGGGTCGAGATATCCATCTGTTTTCTGTCGCCTTGCCCCGCCGACGCCAATCCGTATCATGGCCGCACAGTGGAGGCTTCATGACCAAACTCGCCCTTGTCACCGCAGGCAACAGCGCCATCGGACGCCATCTGGTTCTGGGGCTGGCAAGCGCTGGCCATGACGTCGCCTTCACCCATCTGGGCGCTGCGGCAGATGCCGCGACTCTGGTGGCCCAGATCACTGCCACCGGAGGCCGCGCACTGGCCGTCGAAAGCCACGCGGGCGACGAGGCGCAAGTGCTGGATTTTCACGCGCAGGCCGCCGATTGGGCCGGCACCGCGCCGTCAGTTCTGGTCAACAACGCGGGCATCCAGACATGGTCCAGCCTCTTGGAGTTGTCGGTTCAAGATTGGGACCGTGTGATCGAAACCAACCTGCGCGGCACCTTCCTCAACACCCGCACCGCCGCCCGCGCCATGCAGGCGGCAGGCAAGGGCGGTGCGATCATCACGCTTGGGTCTGGCTGCAACACCCGCGCCTTTCCGCGCCTTGTCGATTACACCGCCTCCAAAGGCGGGATCGAGCAGTTCACCAAGGTCGCCGCGTGTGAGCTTGGCCCGCACGGCATCCGCGTCAACTGCATCGCCCCGGGGGCCATCGCCACCGACCGCACTGCATCGGAATCCGGCGACTACGCCGCGACTTGGACCCCGCTGACCCCCCTGCGCCGCATTGGCACACCGCAGGACCTTGTCGGCCCGCTGCTGTTCCTGATCTCGGATGCCGCAGCCTTTGTCACCGGCCAGACGCTGTATGTCGATGGCGGCGTCTTTTCTCAGGCCCCTTGGCCCTACCCGACCTAAGGCGCTTTATCAGGCAGCCAAAATCCATAAGTATACAAACAAACCTCTTGCACGATTTCTGCAATGAAATACCGTTGTAATCTTACTGGTCTTGCAGGCAAAACCAAAACAGATCACCCGCATCCTTGAATGGAGCCCACCGATGACCCGCCACGACGCCGCCCTGACCCAGCCCGCCCCATCTGCCGCTGATGAACTGCGCGCCAATGTCGCCGTGCCGTTTGATCGCGCCCATGCGATGCCGAAATCGGTCTACACCTCACCCGAATTCGCGGCTCAGGAACAGACCCACATCTTCGCCAAAGAGTGGCTGTGCGCGGGCCGTGCCGATGCGCTGAAAGAGCCGGGCGATTACATGACAATGACCATTGCCGGTGAACCCATCATCATCCTGCGCGACCGCGACGGCACATTGCGCGGCATGTCCAACGTCTGCCGCCACCGCATGTCGACCCTGCTGGAGGGGCGCGGCCATGTCCGGGCCATCGTCTGCCCCTACCACGCCTGGACCTACAACCTTGACGGCACCCTGCGCGGTGCCCCCGCCATGGCCGCCAACCAAGACTTCTGCCGCGACGACATCGCCTTGCCCCCCGTCCGGGTGGAAAACTGGCTGGGCTGGATTCTTGTCACCCTGAACCCCGACGCGCCATCGCCCCACACCGCCTTGGCCGATGTGGAAAAGCTGGTCGGCTACCTTGATATGGGGTCTTACCACGAAACCTTCCGTGAGACGTTTCGCTGGAACACCAACTGGAAGGTGCTGGCCGAGAATTTCATGGAAAGCTACCACCTGCCGGTCTGTCATGCGGGCACCATCGGCGGCTCTGTCGATCTGATGCAGATGACCTGCCCAGAGGGATCGCCCGCCTTCAACTATCACTACATCGTCAAGAACGACACGGTCCCGCTGTCGCTGGCCCATCCGTCCAACACCACCCTGCAAGGCGAACAGCGCCGCCTGACATGGCTTCTGGCGATCTATCCGGCGCTGATGA
>JBBRKS010000020.1:0-39225 GCA_038231775.1 Rhodobacterales bacterium
AGAGGAAACGGAAAAACATGTTCAATATCACCACGAAATCCATCCAGTGGGGCACCGATACGCTCACTCTGGAAACGGGCAAGGTTGCCCGGCAAGCTGACGGTTCGGTTGTCGCCACTTTGGGCGAAACTTCGGTCATGGCCAACGTGACCTTCGCCAAAAAGGCGAAACCCGGTCAGGATTTCTTCCCCCTGACGGTTCACTATCAAGAAAAGTATTACGCAGCCGGCAAGATCCCCGGCGGCTTTTTCAAGCGCGAGGCGCGTCCGTCCGAGAAAGAGACCCTTGTCTCGCGTCTGATCGACCGCCCCTGCCGCCCGCTGTTCGTCGACGGCTTCAAGCATGAAGTGCTGGTCATGGCTACGGTTCTGTCGTGCGATCTGGTCAACGATCCCGATATCGTCGCGATGATTGCAGCCTCTGCAGCACTGACGATTTCCGGCGTGCCGTTCATGGGTCCGATCGCTGCCGCCCGCGTCGGCTTCTCCAAGGGCGCTTACGTCCTGAACCCGCCGATGGACGACATGACCGTCCTGCGCAACAACCCCGAACAGCGCCTGGATCTGGTTGTCGCTGGCACCAAAGACGCCGTGATGATGGTGGAATCAGAGGCTTATGAACTGTCGGAAGACGAAATGCTGGGGGCCGTCAAATTCGGTCATGCCCAGATGCAGCCCGTCATCGACCTGATCATCGACTTTGCCGAAATCGCTGCGAAAGAGCCTTTCAACTTCGTCGCCCCCGATATTTCTGCGCTGTTTGCCAAGGTGAAAACCGCTGGCGAAACCCAGATGCGCGCCGCTTTCGCGATCCGTGACAAGCAACTGCGCACCAACGCCATCGACGCGGCTTCCGCGACGATCAAGGCGGCGCTCAGCCCGGAAGAGCTTGCCGACATCAACCTCGGTTCGGCCATCAAGCAACTGGAATCCTCGATCCTGCGCGGTGACATCATTAATGGTGGCGCGCGGATTGACGGGCGTGACAATAAAACGGTCCGCCCGATTGTCTGTGAAACCGGCCTGCTGCCGCGCACCCACGGTTCGGCTCTGTTCACGCGTGGTGAAACGCAAGGTCTGGTCGTGACCACTTTGGGCACCGGCGAAGATGAACAGATCATTGACGCCTTGAACGGCAACACCCGGTCGAACTTCCTCTTGCACTACAACTTCCCGCCCTATTCGGTTGGCGAAGTGGGTCGTGTGGGCAGCCCGGGCCGTCGCGAAATCGGCCATGGCAAGCTGGCTTGGCGCGCCCTGCAGGCGGTTCTGCCGGCTGCGACCGATTTCCCCTATACCGTGCGCGTCGTGTCCGAGATCACTGAATCCAACGGCTCTTCGTCGATGGCTTCGGTCTGCGGTGGCACCCTGTCGATGCTGGACGCGGGCGTTCCGCTGAAAGCGCCAGTGGCCGGTGTCGCCATGGGTCTGATCCTGGAAGACGATGGCCGTTGGGCCGTTCTGACCGACATTCTGGGTGATGAAGATCACCTTGGCGACATGGACTTCAAGGTTGCAGGTACCGCCAACGGCATCACCACGATGCAGATGGACATCAAGGTTGCCGGCATCACCCCGGAAATCATGGCGCAGGCCTTGGCGCAAGCCCGGGACGGCCGTCTGCACATCTTGGGCGAAATGGCCAAGTCGATCAGCGGTCCGCAGGCGTTCAGCGCCTATGCGCCGAAGATTGAAACCATGACGATCCCGACCGACAAAATCCGCGAAGTCATCGGGTCCGGTGGCAAGGTCATCCGTGAAATTGTGGAACTGTCGGGCGCCAAGGTCGACATCAACGACGACGGCATGATCAAGATCGCCTCGAACGACGCTGCCGCCATCAAGAAGGCCTATGACATGATCTATTCGATCGTGGCAGAGCCAAAAGAGGGCGAGGTTTACACCGGCAAAGTCGTCAAACTGGTCGACTTCGGCGCCTTCGTGAACTTCTTCGGCAAGCGCGATGGTCTGGTCCACGTGTCGCAGATCGCGTCCAAGCGTCTGAACCACCCGAACGAGATCCTGAAAGAGGGCCAAGAGGTCAAGGTCAAACTGCTGGGCTTTGACGAGCGTGGCAAGGTGCGCCTTGGCATGAAGATGGTCGATCAGGAAACCGGTCTGGAAATCAGCGAAAAGAAAGAAGAATCCTCGGAAGCCTAACCTTCCCAGGTTCTGCACGTTAGAAACGGTCCCGGTGGAAACGCCGGGGCCTTTTTCAATTCCGCGTCAGAACCTCGGTCCCGACGGCATTGACTCCGTCCACCGTCCAGGTGCCATCCAGAGTGCCGTCGTCCTTGATCAGGTAAATCACCAGCCCAACCTTGCCGTTCAATTCATACCCCGCCGTAAAGGCATTGTTGTTCCGCATGCAAATCCCGGACGAGGTTGACCCGCCGGTCTTCCACACGATGTTGCAGGTGTACTCGCTGGTCAGGGTGATCTGCGCCTCGCCCGTATAGGGAGATCCGTCAAAATTGGTGCCGTTCACCTTGTAGTGCCCGCCGATTTCTTGGGCAAAACCTGCAGAGCCCATGCAAAGCAGGGTCGCAACTGTCAAAACTGTTTTCATCTTCGCTTCTCCCGTTAAAATTGGAGCAAGTCTAACGCGGATCAGCGGCGAGTCTTGAAGATTCTGCCAGCGCACAAATTTCCGGCACTTGCAGCGCAGGTCGAGAGCATCTTCTGCCATGTGTTGATTTCCTCGAAGAAAAACGCGCAAAAATGATCAAAGTTCGCAAACTTCGCAAGGAAATGTCAGGTGTATTGCCCTATGTTTGCCCGATCCATTAGGGGTAGGAGAGTGCGATGCGCGTTGTGGTTCTGGGTGCGGGTGTGATCGGCGTGACCTCGGCCTGGTATCTGGCCAAGGCTGGCCATGAGGTCACGGTGATCGACCGTCAGCCCGGCCCTGCGCTGGAAACCTCTTTCGCCAATGCGGGTGAAATCAGCCCCGGCTATGCCTCCCCCTGGGCGGCTCCGGGCATTCCTCTGAAGGCGATCAAGTGGCTGTTCATGCAGCACGCCCCCCTGATCCTTGAGGCGAAGCTGGACCTTGCCCGGGTGGATTGGGTCGTCCGGATGCTGGGCAACTGCACGGCGCAAGCTTATGCGATCAACAAAAGCCGGATGGTGCGGCTGGCCGAATATTCGCGCGATTGTTTGCGCGACCTGCGCGCCACGACCGGCATCAGCTATGACGAGCGCACCCAAGGCACGCTGCAACTGTTTCGCACGCAAAAGCAGGTCGATGCCGCCTACAAGGACATCGCCGTCCTGAAGGCAGACGGCGTCCCGTTTGAGGTGCTGTCCCCTGCCCAATGTGTCGCGGCTGAACCCGGCCTTGCGCCGAACCTTGGCAAAATTGCCGGTGGCCTGCGTCTGCCGGGGGATGAAACCGGCGACTGCTTCAAATTCACCAACATGCTGGCAGATATGGCTGCGGCGGCGGGCGTGACCTTTCGCTACGGCGTTTCTATCTTCGGGCTTGATCGTCAGGGCGACCGCATCACCGCAGTGCACACCTCGCAAGGTCACATCGCGGCGGACAGTTTCGTGTTGGCCCTTGGGTCCTATTCGCCCGCATTGGTCAAACCTTTGGGCATGAAGTTGCCAGTCTACCCGGTGAAGGGGTATTCCATCACGGTGCCGATTGTCGATGAAACCCGTGCACCGGTTTCTACCGTTATGGACGAAACCTACAAGATCGCCATCACCCGTCTGGGCGACCGAATCCGCGTTGGCGGCATGGCTGAAATCTCTGGGTTTAACAACACCTTGCGCGCACCACGTCAGGAAACCCTGACCCATTCCGTCGAGGATTTGTTCGGTGGCGCAGGCGACCAGACCAGAGCGACTTATTGGAGCGGCCTGCGCCCTATGACCCCTGATGGCACCCCGGTCATTGGTGCGACGCCCTTGTCGAATCTGTGGCTGAACACAGGCCACGGCACCTTGGGCTGGACCATGTCCACCGGGTCCGCACAGGTTCTGGCTGACCTTATCTCTGACCGCACACCCCAGATTGACACCTCTGATCTGGGGATCACGCGCTACAGCCGGGGCAGGGCGAATACCGCGCCCGTGCCGCATCCGAAAGCCGCCTGAAAGCCCGCTTGACACAGCAGCACAGGCCCTGTTGAACCGTGCTGAACCAAGGCGGAGTGGGCCATGTATCTGGAAGCCGTGCGCGAGCTGCTCCGCAAGCAGAAACTGGTTGAAGGCATGGTCAAGGGCCACGGCGTGCCTCACCAGAATCTGGTGGAAACCGTCGTCGAAAAGCAGCAATCGGCAGAGCTGGAAAATTTCATGGCCAAGCTGGCTGTGGCCGATATCGTCGAAATCCTTGAAGCCCTGCCTGCCGAGGATGCAGCGCTTCTTTGGCCCCGCGTGCCGGTTGGCAGATCTACAGATGTGCTGTGGGACGTGTCGGACGAACTGCGCGACCATCTCGAAGACATCGCAGGCCCGCGTCTGACCGAAACCAAAGTGTCGGTTTTTGAACTGAACGCGGGGCGGATCAAGCAAAGCCCGATCAAGGCGCGCAAGGACCTTGAAGGTAAAACCCCGGTCTGGATCGACCTTCTGAACGCCTCTGCCGCGCAGCGCGCCTATATCGGGGAATTCTACAAGCTGGACCTGCCCGACCCCGGCGACGAAACCGATCTTGAGGTGTCAAACCGCTTTCACATAGAAGAAAACGGCGCGCTGAACCTGCACTCCAACTTTTTGCTGGACCGGGGCGGCAAGAGCCGCAGCATCCCTGTGGCGTTCATCCTGCACAAAGACATCCTGTTTTCACTGCGCAACGAGGATCTGCCGGTGTTCCGTCTGCAACGCCGCCGGGCCGAAACCGTTCCAGGCTATGGCATCGATTGCTTCGATCTGCTGTTGAACCTTTATGGCTCAGACGTCGAATATTCTGCCGACAGTCTTGAAGATATCTACAAAACCCTGTCCCGCGTCGGCAAACACGTCCTGTCCGAAAAGATGACCGATGAAGAGGCCGCCTCTGTTCTGTCCGACATCGCCGAGGAAGAAGACCTGAACGGCCGCATCCGGGCCAACATCATGGACACCCAGCGCGCCATTGTATTTCTGATGCAGTCGCGGGTGCTGGCCAAAGACAATGTGCAGGATGCAAAGCAGGTGCTGCGCAACATCGAAAGCCTTAACAGCCACACGGCGTTTCTGTTCGACAAGATCAACTTCCTGATGGATGCGACCATCGGTTTCATCAACATCAACCAGAACCGCCGCGTGACCCAGTTGACGATGCTGTCGGTGGTGTTCCTGCCGATGAACATTCTGGCGGGCATGGGCGGCATGTCGGAATATTCAGCCATCACCGAAGGCATTCCGAAAATCGTCGCCTACAGTGCCTTCGCCATAGGATCAGCCGTGATCGGCTACCTGACCTACCGGGTCGTGCGCAGCGTTGACCAGAAAAAGGCAAGGCGAAGCGCCGGGAAATAGTGGAAACGGCCCTTCGACCCGCAACTTGCAGCCTAACAATAACATTTACATAAAAAAAGATCCGCCCGGCGAAGGGCGGATCTTGATTTTTCGCAGAAAAATCGTGGCCCTACTTCGGTGCCTTGGCAAAGCGCAGGTAGGGCAGTTTGATGTCCAGCGGGCCAAAGCGTTCGGTCGCCTGCTCGTTGTTCAGCGACAACGCCACGATCACATCCTGCCCAACCTCCCAGTTCGCCGGGGTCGCCAGTGGCTTGCCGTCGGTCAGTTGTACGGCATCCAGCGCCCGCATGATCTCGGCAAAGTTGCGGCCCACCGTCATCGGATAGGTCATCGTCAACTTGACCTTCTTGTCCGGCCCGATGATGTAGACGGTCCGCACGGTCGAGGAATGCGCCGGGGTACGGCCTTCGGTCGGCAGATAATACTCGGCTTCCAGCATGTCATAGGCCTTGGCCACCGTCAGCGAGCTGTCGTCGATGATCGGGAAATCGGCTGGAGCACCGCCGAACGCCTCAATATCGCGCTTCCACTTTTCGTGATCCTGCACCGAATCGACCGACACGCCGATCACCTTGGTCTTGCGCTTGGCAAACTCCGGCACCAGCTGCGAGACCGCCCCGAACTCGGTCGTGCAGACCGGGGTAAAGTCGCGGGGATGGCTGAAGATGATGGCATAGTGGCCGTCAAGCCACTCGTGAAACCGGATTTCCCCAGCGGTGGAGTTGGCGGTAAAATCGGGTGCGATGTCATTGATGCGGATAGCCATGATGCCTCTCATCCTGTTGCCGTGACGCAGTGAATATAACCATTTGGGACAAAAGTTCATCCCCCCACCGCATTTTTGCGCCAAGAAGGGCCGATGTTCCGCAATCAGACCCAGTTCAGGTCGATTTTCCCGCCCAAGCCAAGATCGGCAATCCGCTTGCGCAGGGCTTCATCCGCGCCCCGCAACGACGCAATCGAATGCGCGTGGGTTTCCACATAGACCGCGTCGATCAGGTCAATCGCACCCCGGTCGATCAGCCCGTTCAATAGCGCATACTCCGCCCCCTCAATGTCGATCTTCAAAAGCTTGACCCGTTGACCCAAACCCAGAATGAAGGCCACAAGATCAATCACCTCGACCGTGACGCCGCCTCGGTCTTCGACGTTACGCTTTTCGGCAAAAAGCGATGAGCCGGACGAGAACCGCGCCGGGTTCAGCCCGTAATTCATATGCAAAAACAGCGTCATCGTATCGGCGTGGTGAAGCACCGCCTGCGGATGACAGTGAACCGAAGCCATCCCTCGCGTTCGCTCTACCAGCAAGCGGTACGCATCGGGGTTGGGTTCAAACGCATGCACCTGTGCGCCGTTCTTGGCCAAAATCGCCGTGATCACCCCCAGATTTGCGCCGCAATCAATCGCCACATCGCCCGGTTGCAGAGTATGAAAGGCAGCAATATCGACCACCCGCGCAGTTTCGGCCTGCCCCGGTTTCAGCCGATAGACCAAAGCCCCGACCCACCGCTTCAACGTTTTTTTCAAGCCCATGCCCCGACCCCTTTGCGCGCCAGAAAGTCCAGCGCTGCGCGATCCTCGATTTCGTTTGCTTCGATATTCTCGACCTTGCGCATCACGCGGCGCAGATGGTCGGCGTCCGGCGTGGTCAGGTTTGGCCCCCGGGCGATTTTGGCGCGCAGTTCGGCATCGGACCGCGTGTAGTAGTGGTTCAACTGGATTTGCCCCGCCGCGTAAAAACTGCGCTCGTCGCGTCCCCGCGTGCTGAACTTTTCGCCCCTATCGTTGCAGGTGTCGCTTGAGCCATCCGTTTCGATCACATGCACCTTGATTGCCGTCACATGGGCCGGATCGACGATCATCTTGAAATTGCGCACGCCCCGGACATCGCTCATCGGGTCCGGATTGCGCCTTGTGTAATTCGTCAAAACGCCACCGTCAGGTGGCTGAATGTGCCCGCAGCGCCCGAACATATGCCAAGGTAGGCTGATGTTGCGGCAAGCCTCCAGCCCAGCCAAAGCCTCATCCAGACCCGCCCCCTTGGGCACCAGAAACTCGTCAGCGTCCAGATAGGTCATCCAGCGCCAAAGCCCGCCGAAATTCCGCGTCGCATGGGCATAGGCCAACACCTGATTGTGAATCTCAAGGCCGCCACCGCGCAGCTTTTGGTTCCACGGAATGACCGTCAGCGCCGGGCCCAGAAAGTTCAAAGCCGCAAGCGTGCCATCGGTGCAGCCATTGTCGTAGACGTAGAAATGCCGCACCCCGGCCAAGGCGTGGAACCGCGCCCACTCCGCAATATGCCGCACCTCGTTGCGCAGAATTGCGACCAGCGCCAGACCCGCTCGGCCCGCCAACGCTGCCGGAGGATCAATTTCGATCCTTGTGATGCTTTTGCCGCGTGTCAGAAATCCGAACATGAGCGATTTATACCAGCCCGCCTGCCCGGCGCAACCGCGTCGCTGAGCCGTAAATCCACGCGGTCTGTCAGGCCTTCCGAGCAAAGGTCAATCCGAACGTCATATCGGGACCCCAAGATTTGATCAAATATTATTACCCCCTCTTGCCGTCCCAGACCGTCAATGCAAATCTGCTGCCCAAACAGGAGTTCCCCATGATCACCCGCCGTGAGTTTTACATCAACGGTCGTTGGACCGCCCCGTCCGTTCCGAACGACTGCGCCGTCATCGACCCCTCGACCGAGGAAGCCTGTGCGGTGATCTCTCTTGGCGGCCAAGCCGATACCGATGCCGCCGTGGCCGCCGCCAAAGCCGCCTTTCCCGGTTGGGCCGCAACGCCGCACGCCGAGCGCCGCGCCGCCGTAGTTCGCATCCTGGACCAATGCGAACGCCGGATTGAGGACTTGGCCGAGGCCATTTCGATGGAAATGGGGTCGCCCATCGACCATGCGCGCGGTTCCCAAGCCCCTTGCCTGCCGTGGCACCTGACCAATTTCCTGACCGCCTTTGACCAGATGGAATGGGTCCGCCCGCTTGGCCCCCATGCCCCTGACACCATGATCGCGCAGGAACCGATCGGCGTTGTCGGCCTGATCACCCCATGGAATTGGCCGATGAACCAGATCGCCCTGAAGGCGATACCCGCCATCCTTGCGGGCTGCACCTGCATCCTGAAACCGTCAGAGGAATCGCCCCTGAACGCGATGATCTTCGCTGAGTTTTGTCATGACGCGGGCCTGCCGCCCGGCGTTTTCAACCTTGTGAACGGTGACGGCGTTGGCGTCGGCAGCCAGCTTTCGACCCATCCCGATGTGCAGATGATCTCGTTCACCGGATCGACCCGCGCGGGCAAGGCCATCTCGGCGGCTGCTGCCGCAACGCTGAAACGTGTGACGCTGGAACTGGGTGGCAAGGGCGCCAATGTGATCTTTGCCGATGCCGATGACAAAGCGGTTGAACGCGGCGTCCGCCACATGATGGACAATTCCGGCCAGTCCTGCAACGCGCCGTCCCGGATGCTGGTGCAGCGCCCGGCCTATGACCGCGCCGTGACAATTGCAGCGCAGGTCGCCGACAGCATCAAGGTCGGTTCGGCGCACGAGGCTGGCGATCACATTGGTCCGGTGGTCAACAAACGCCAGTGGGAACAGATTCAGGGCTATATCCAGAAGGGCATTGACGAAGGCGCGCGCCTTGTCGCTGGTGGCCCCGGCCTGCCCGAAGGCTTCAACCGCGGCTTTTACGTCAAACCGACGATATTTGCCGACGTGGTCCCCGGCATGACGATTGAACGCGAGGAAATCTTTGGTCCGGTCCTGTCGATGATTCCGTTTGACACCGAGGCTGACGCCGTCCGTATCGCGAACGATAGTCCCTACGGGTTGACCCACTACATCCAGACCCAAGACGGCGCCAAACGCAACCGCATGGCTTTGGCGCTGAAAGCTGGCATGGTCCAGACCAACGGGCGGTCACGCGGGGCAGGGGCCTTCTTCGGCGGTGTCAAATCCTCCGGCCGCGCACGGGAGGGGGGGATCTGGGGCCTGGAAGAGTTCCTCGAATCCAAGGCCATCTCGGGCTGGGACATTGGCCAACCGCTCGCGGCAGAGTGAATTTTCGCACGCTTTGACGGGATTTCGCGGCTTTCGTGCGGGATTCAGGAAAGATCAAAAGAAGACAAAAGGAAGACAAAAGGAAGACGCAAAGAAGACGCAAAGAAGACGTCGCGGTGACGCTTCCAGACCATCCTCTGTGGTGCCTCCGGCTAGGCTTTCGCCAAACCCGGAGGCCAGAATGCAATACCGCCACCTGCTGTCGCCCCTGACCCTGCGCGGCCATACTTTGCGAAATCGCATCGTGTTCGGTGCTCACACCGCCAACATGTCCGACATGGGCATTCCGGGGGAAAGGGTGCAGGGCTATCTGGTGGAACGCGCCCTGGGCGGGGCAGGAATGATCGTGTCCGAACCCGTGCCCGTTCACCGAACCGGCGTGCTAACCCGTGGAAATTACTTGCATTCCTCGGATGACGTGATCCCGCATTTCCGCAAGATCACCGATGCGGTCAAGGCCGCTGGTGCCGTCATCCTGCAACAGCTTTACCACGTCGGCGCGCACGGCGATTCCGATCTGTCCTTCGCCCCGCATTGGAGCCCATCTGGCTTGCCCTCGTATCACGACTCCGACGGCTCCCATGCCATGACCGAAGCTGAAATCGAAGAGTTGCTGGACGCCCACGTGGCAGCCGCACTGCGTTCAAAAATCTCAGGATTCCAAGGGGTTGAGGTCTGGGCAGCCTATCACTCGCTGCTGGATCAATTCTGGACCCCGTGGAGCAACCGCCGCACCGACCAATGGGGCGGTTCATTGGAAAACCGCACAAGGTTCTCGCGCAATCTGATCGAACGCATCCGCCAAACCTGTGGGCCGGATTTCATCATCGGCCTTGCCATCAGCTATTCGCCCACCTATCCGGTGATGCTGTCGGATGCGGAAATGTGTGAAATCATAGGCTTGCACGACGCGACCGGCGATGTTGACTATGTGACCTGCGGTTATGGCAGCTATCTGGACTTTGAAGGCATCATCCCGCCTTTCACCCATGGCGAGAAACTTTCCACGCCCCTGACAGCGCAATTGAAACGAATTGTTAAGCACGCCGTCATAACCTCGGAAGCGGGCATCCGGACGCCTTACAATGCCGAAACCATCCTTGCCAGTGGTGAGGCTGATCTTGTGTCCATCGTGCGGGGCCAGATCGCCGATCCGCATCTGGCGCGCAAAACGATGGAGGGGCGGGTTGACGACATTCGCGGCTGCATTTCGTGCAACCAGATGTGCTGGGGGCGGCGGAGCCGGGACTACTGGATATCCTGCCTGATCAACCCCTCGGCGGGGCGCGAATTTGAATGGGGCGGTGACCGGTTCGAAAAGGCTGCACAACCGCGTTCAATTCTGGTTGTCGGTGCCGGTCCGGCAGGTCTGGAAGCCGCGCGTGCCGCGGCAGAACGCGGCCACACCGTTGAACTTGTTGAGGCTTTGCCAGTGATCGGCGGTCAATTCCGCTTGGCAGGTCAGCAACCCCGCCGTGCGCAAATCCTGGACCTGTTGGATTGGTATGAACGCCAGTTCACCAAACTTGGTGTCCGCCTGTGCCTGAACACCTATATGGACGAGGATGAGGTCGCCAGCCACGAAGCCCACATCGTCATCCTCGCCACCGGTTCCCTGCCGGATGAAACTGGCTTTCAGCGTTGGGTCCCGGGGCAGGAAAAACTGCCCGGCATCGACCTTGGCGGGGTGTGGTCGCCCGAGGCTGTGATGCGGCGCGAGGCGCGGTTGGGCGATACGGTCGTGCTGTATGATGAAGGCTCTAACTGGCGCGGGGTGGGAACTGCATGGGCCATGGCAGAGCAGGGCAAAAAGGTTATCCTCGTCACGCCCGAGGCCTTTGTCGGCAAGGAAATCGCCCGTACTGCAGCCGATGGGGCGACCCGCCGCCGTTTGGCCCAACTGGGGGTGGAATTCAAGACGGAACACTGCCTAAGTCGTTGGCACGGCAACGGGGTAACTCTGCGCAACATGCTGACAGGAAAGGAAGAAACCGTTCCGGCGTCAGCCTTGGTGATGTCGACCACCAACCGCGCTTTTGACCCGTTCCCGGCACAGATCGCAGGCAAGCAAACGCACCGGATCGGCGATTGCACAGCGCCACGCCTGGCCGCTTACGCGTTTCACGAAGGCCGCAAGCTGGCCTTGTCGCTTTAGGTCTGGCGGGCGAAACTGTCTGCCGACGCCAGGGCCCAATGTTCGGCGAACTGAAACGCCGAACCGGGGTCTTCCAGCAACTGCCCCGGCGCAAGCATTTCAAATTGCTGGGCAAATGTGATGACACGGTCTGATGTCGTGCGCCGCATCAAGTGGTGCGGCTCCAGTTCGGATGGGTGGGACAGACCTGCAGCGGCGACCAATTCGGCCAAAGCGTGCAGGGTGTTCTTGTGATAGTTCGCCACCCGTTCGGCCTTGTCGGTCACCACAATGGCGCGCTGGCGCAGCGGGTCTTGTGCAGTAACCCCGGTCGGACAATCGCCCGTGTGGCACGCCTGCGCCTGAATGCACCCGACCGCGAACATGAAACCACGCGCCGAATTGCACCAGTCAGCCCCTAGCGACAGCACTTTGGCCATATCGAAAGCCGATGTGATCTTGCCCGATGCGCCAACGCGGATACGGTCGCGCAAGCCAATGCCAACCAGCGCATTGTGCGCAAAACTCAACCCATCGCGCAACGGCATGCCGACATGGTCCATGAACTCCAACGGGGCAGCACCGGTGCCGCCCTCTTTTCCGTCGATCACGATGAAATCCGGCGTTATTCCGGTGGCCAGCATCGCCTTGCAGATTGCCAGAAACTCCCATTTATGACCGATGCACAGCTTGAACCCGGCAGGCTTGCCGCCTGACAGGTCTCGCATCCGCGCCACAAACTCCAACAACCCAACTGGCGTCGAAAAGCTTGGGTGGCTCGCGGGTGACACGCAATCCTGCCCCATCGGAACGCCGCGGATCGCAGAGATTTCGGCTGTGACCTTGGCTGCAGGCAGCACGCCGCCATGGCCGGGTTTCGCCCCCTGGCTGAGCTTCAGCTCCACCATCTTGATCTGGGGGTCGGTTGCGGCTTCAACAAAGCGGCCCGGATCAAAGCTGCCATCCTTGGCCCGTGCGCCAAAGTAACCCGACCCCAGCTCCCATACCAGATCGCCGCCAAATTCGCGGTGGTAGGGTGAGACGCCACCTTCGCCGGTGTCATGGAAAAAGTGACCCTTGGCCGCCCCTTTGTTCAGCGAACGAATGGCGTTGGCCGACAGCGCCCCAAAGCTCATCGCGGAAATGTTCAAGAGCGAGGCGGAGTATGGTGCCTTCGTATCCGGTCCGATCACCACGCGCATCGCGTCGATCGGGGCCACGGCCTTGGGGGCAATAGAATGGTGCAGCCATTCATATTGTTGTTCATAAACATCGTATTGCGTGCCAAACGGTCGCTTGTCCAACGCCTGTTTGGCCCGTTGATAGACAATCGCGCGTTTGTCGCGCGGAAAGGGCATGCCGTCCTTGTCACCCTCAAAAAAGTACTGCCGCATTTCGGGGCGTATCTGTTCGAGAAAAAAGCGCAGATGGGCCGTGATCGGATAGTTCCGCAAAATGGCATGATGGGTCTGGGTCAGATCATGAAAGCCAATCGCCAGCACGACAAGGCACAAGGCCGCCAGCGGCAATGACAAGAACCGCTCATCCGGCCAGACAAAGGCAAAGATCAGCGACAAGACCAACAGCCCGAACGTCCCGGTTATGGGCAGGAAACGAATCTCAAGGACAGTTTTAGGCGGCATCCGGTTCTCCATCTGGCGCAGACTTTGGCGCCGCTTTCCACTATCGCCTCTTCATATCACAGAAAGACGACTGCCTTCACCTTGTCGCAAAAAGTTTGACAAAGCGCGAACGGGTCAAAACGGGCAGGGGGAGGTGAAGGTGACCCATTCCTTGCTGTCGGGGTGATGCAGGGCAAGGGTCCGGGCATGCAGCATCATGCGTGGAAAATCTGCTGCTGCACCGTCGGCATAGATCGGGTCGCCAAGGATCGGGTGACCCAGGCCAAGCATATGCACCCGCAACTGATGGCTGCGGCCAGTCAGTGGGGAAAGTTCGACGCGGGTTTCGCCGGAGTCGCGCTGAACCACGGCCCAATCTGTCACCGCAGACCGCCCGTTCACCGGATCAACCATCTGGCGCGGGCGGTTGGGCCAATCAACACCGATCGGCAGATCGACCCGACCCGTGTCAGGCTGCAAATTGCCAAACACCCGCGCCATATAGGTTTTCTTCGCGCGACGCTGTTCAAACTCTTGCCCCAGAAAGCCCTGCGCTGCCTTGTTGCGTGCGAAAATAATCACGCCTGAGGTGTCGCAATCCAGCCGGTGCACCAAAAGAGAGCCCGGATAGGCGCGGCGCAGGCGGGTTTCCAGACAATCCTCGCGCCCCTCAAGCTTGCCGGGAACCGACAAAAGGCCTGCAGGCTTGTCCGCCACCAGAATCGAGCGGTCTTGGTACAGGATGCTCAACGGCACTTCGGGCGGATGGTAGTCGAAATCTTTCATGCGATGGTGTAGCCCGCAGCCTCCAGCCTGTCGGCCAGATGGCGGATATGGGCCGGACCAACCTCGCAGCAGCCGCCGATGATTGTTGCTCCCATATCAACCCAATCCATTGCGAAATCACCGTATTTTTCGGGTGTCAGATCGTGGCGGTGCGTCAGTTCCTTGACCGTAGGCGCGTCTTTGAGGAAGTTGCCAGAGATGTGGGTGAACCCGTTCGCATAAGCGCCAAACGGCAGGCCCAAGGTTTTCAGGCCCGCCAAAGCGGCAGCCACCGCCTCTGGAACCGAACAATTCGCCAGCACCGCCGCCACTGGATAGTCACGCACCACACGCGCCAGATCGGTTACCAACTCACCCGAACGCAGGCGCGAACCGTCATGATCATCGACTGACACCGACAGCCAGACCGGCACGCCCGCCGCCTGCGCACCCGCGACTGCGCCCTCAGCCATCTCGACCGAGGCCATGGTTTCGCACAGGATCACATCGACATGCGCGCCAAGAATGCGGGCGATTTCGGCATATTTCGGGACGGCAATATCAAGGGGTTGGGTCAGATCAGGGCGGTAGCTTGCCATCAGCGGCCCCATAGAGCCTGCGATCCGGCCAAATCCATGGACCGCGCGCGCCTCATGCGCCTCAGCCAGGGCGCGCAGGTGCAGGGCGTGAAACAGCGGGTCGAGGCCGAACCGCTCCAGCCGGTCGTGGTGGATGGCATAGGTGTTGGTCGTCGCAATCGTCGCACCTGCGGCAAAGTAATCGCCGTGAATGTCGCGCACCATGCCGGGGTGGTCGATCATCACGCGGGTCGCCCACAACGGTGTCGGTTCATCGCCAGAGCGCGCCACCAGTTCCTGGCCCATGCCGCCGTCAAGTAGGGTGATCCGTGCCACAATGGTCTCCTGTTTTTCGGTTGCTCTGCCGGGAAAGGTGCAGAAAATCAAGCCCCTGCGGGGTCTGGAATGGTGTAATAGTCGCCGGCATCTTCACGGTGCCAATGACTTTGCAGGGTCAGTCCGGTCGGGCCATCCAAAGCGCCGGCGGCAAAACTGATCTGGTCTTCGCCTTCTGGTTTCCAGAACAGGCTTGAACCGCAAATGCCACAAAACCCGCGCAAAGCCAGGGGTGAGGCGCGAAACCAGCGCAAACCGCCCTCACCAATCAGGCGGAACTGCGACAGGGGCACAGCGCTTGCCGCCCAAAAATGGCCAGAAGTTTTGCGACATTGGCTGCAGTGACAGGCAATCACAGGGCGCAGCGGAGCATCAACCTCAAACACCACGGCATTGCACAAACAAGAGCCGCGCATCACTGTGCCTTTTCGAAGACTTGCGCCAACACTGGTACAAGCCAAGCCTCATCCTTGGCGGTGAAGGCGGCCGGGGTGTCGCTGTCGATGTCAAGCACGCCCAAAAGTCGTCCTGCGCCGTTCCAAACCGGCAGCACCAGTTCAGATCGGGTCGAGGAGGCGCAGGCGATGTGGCCGGGGAACGCATCGACGTCCGGCACGTTCAAAACCTGACCCAAACGGGCCGAGGCGCCACAGACGCCACGCGAAAACGGGATGACAAGGCAGCCGTGGCCGCCCTGATAGGGGCCGATTTTCAAGAGTTCGGGGGCCACGACCCGGTAAAAGCCGGTCCAGTCGGCAAAATCGTGGTGGTTGTGAATTTCACAAACCACCGTCGCCATTAGGGAAACCGCTTCGGTCTCTCCTTCAGTCAGCGACAGGATGCTGGCGGTCAGTGCGGCACGGTCCATCTTAATACCCCAAAGCGCAGCCATCCTTGCGCGGATCGGATGCGCCGATCAGGATGCCGCTGTCGTCCAGCAGAATATTCTGAGCCCCTCCCAACGGCTCTTTCGCGATCACCACCTGATGGCCCATTTGCGTCAATTCGGCCCGCACGGTGTCGGAATATCCGCGCTCAACCTCCATCCCGTCGACCCAGGAAAAGCTGCGTGGGCCGTCGACCGCTTGTTGCGGGTCCATCCCGTAGTCGATCAGGTTCGACACAAAGCGGGCGTGGCCGGTGGGCTGATAGGACCCGCCCATCACACCAAATGGCATGATGACCTTGTTGTTCTGCTTCAGCATCGCCGGGATGATCGTGTGCATCGGACGCTTTCCGCCTGCCAGTTCGTTGGGGTGGCCCTCTGTCAACGTGAATCCCGCGCCACGATTTTGGAAAAGAATACCAAACTTGTCAGAGGCATAGCCGGTGCCAAACCCCAGATAAATCGAATAGATCAGCGAAACCGCCATCCGGTCGCGGTCCACGACGGTGATATAGACGGTCTCTTTGTGCACCGTCTCGGCCAATGGGTGCGGGCTCGGTGCGGCGCGGTTCGGGTCGATCAGGGCGGCGAGCTTGGCGGCGGTTTGTGGGGACAGCATGTGATCAAGGCGCGGGGTTTTCTCTGCGATAAAGCGGTTGCGGGTGTCGTAGGCCAGCTTGCCCGACTCAGCCTCGATATGGGCGCGGAGTGCGCTGTAGGGGGGCAGCGATTTCAGGTCAAAGTGTTTGAGAATGTTCAGCAAAAGGATGGCCGTGGCACCCTGTCCGTTCGGCGGATGCTCCAACAGCGTGACGTCGCCGTAGGTTCCTTCCAAAGGTTCGCCCCAAGTGCAGGCAGTCGCGGCGAGGTCTTCCAGCGTGTGCGTTCCGCCCAACGTGTTTAGCGAGGTGATCAAATCTTCGGCCACCTCGCCCTCATAAAAGCCGGACCGGCCCTGTTTTGCGATGCGGCGCAGCACTTCGGCTTGCCCGGGGGCACGGAAAATCTGGCCGGGCTTGGGAAAACCTGCGTCGATCAAATAGAAGTCACGCGCCTTGCCCTGCAAAAAGGCGCCGTCATCGGCCCAGTCATAGGCGACGCGGGGGGCGACCGGTACGCCCTGATCGGCATAATGGATTGCCGGGGCAAGGACGCGGTCAAGGCCTAGGCGGCCCCAGTCGGACGAAAGGCGGCAGAAGGCGTCAACGGCACCGGGCAGGGTAACAGCCTCGACCCCACGGGGTGGCACAACCTTAAGGCCGCGCGCCCGCAGTTCCCTTGCACTCGCCGCTGCAGGGGCGCGACCTGATCCGTTGAGGGCCAGAACCCGCTCTTCA
Source organism: Rhodobacterales bacterium (assembly GCA_038231775.1). Lineage (GTDB taxonomy): Bacteria > Pseudomonadota > Alphaproteobacteria > Rhodobacterales > Rhodobacteraceae > Stagnihabitans. The sequence continues at coordinate 17,202 of JBBRKS010000020.1, forward strand.
CCCGCCGGTTTCATCAATACAAAGCAATCGCCGCCAATCCCGGTCATCTGCGGCTCGCAAATGCCCAACAACACCGCGCCTGCGATAGCGGCATCGACGGCATTGCCGCCAGATTTCAGGATTTCGATGGCGGCTTGGGCAGCAAGGGGGTGCGATGTGGCCACCATCCCATTGGTGGCATAAACCGCAGAGCGGCCCGGAAGCTGGAAATCACGCATGGTTTACCTCTTTTCGGCAAACCTAGGGCGGATTTGATAAAGTTGGAAGAGCAAGGAGCCTCGGCGCTGCGAATGGGTGGGGGCTATGATCCACAGCGCCGAGGGAAGCTTTATGCAGCTACAAGAAGGGGTATGCCGCATGGTTTGGTCAGAAATGGGCGGGGAAAGGGGCAATTGCGTGGCATTGGTGCCAACCTGCATGCAATCGGGCTTGTCAGGCGGCATTGTCCAGAATGACGCCAAAGCTGAGAAGGTTTCTTTCCCCGTCACGCCGATAGGCAAGATCCTGGGCAAGAGCGCGAATCAGAAACCAGCCAAAACCGCCCTCGGGCAGATCATCGAATGCCGCAGGTTCTGGCAGACGACCGGCAGGCGGTTCCGCCCCAGGCATCGGCAGACCCTGATCGCGGATGTGAAAGCGCAACTGATCGGGGTCGCGTCTGATTTCAATCTCTATCTGGCCGGGATAGCGGGCATAGGCGTGTTCAACCACGTTGTTCAATGCTTCGGCCAAAACCAGCTCTGTCGTGCCAAGGCAACCCTCGGACAGGTTTTGCACAAGAGGGCAGGCCATCAGCCCGCGCAACCCGTCACGCACATCCAGAACGGTCGCATCCATCACGATATGCGCGCGGTCTGGCGGGTCCAGTGAAAGCACGGCCCCCATCGCGTCAGCCGGCATTCTTTAACCCATCGGGTAGCGATTTGTGGATGATAAAGACGGTGTCCATCCGGGTCAGCCGGAAGACCTTTTCAACTGTCGGGGTTAGGCCAGACAGCTCTAACCGGCGGATTGGTCCCAGCGCCTTCATCACGGCGACCACAGCGCCAAGTCCGGAACTGTCAAGAAAGCCCACGTTGGACATGTCCAAGACGACCCGCGCACTGGGTGTCGCCACGATTTCGCGCATCCGCTCTTTGAACTGGATGGCGCTTGCCGCGTCGATGCGGTCATCCGTGACCCGGACAATAATGATCTCCGCCCGGTGTTCGATTTCAAGGTTCATGTGACCACTCCTGCCTACTGAATACGCACAGGGTAGCCGACAGGTGTTACTGATCGGTAAGCGCGGGTCTAGTTCAGCTGAAATTGCAGCGGATACCGCCCGTCGGTAAAATCGCCGAACAGGTCCGGCAAGTCGGGATGGCTCACAGGCTCTCCGGTTTCATCGGGAACCAGGTTTTGTTCCGACACATAGGCCACATAGTAGCTTTGGTCATTCTCGGCCAAAAGGTGATAGAACGGCTGGTTTTTTGAGGGGCGCACATCCTCGGGAATGTTTTCGTACCATTCTTCGGTGTTGGAAAACATGGCGTCCACATCAAACACGACTCCGCGAAACGGGTGCTTGCGATGCCGCAACACTTGCCCGATGTGGTACTTCGCGGCGGTTCTTAGCATCATGTCGATCTCCCCATCGGCAGTTGATAATCCTGCTGAGCTGCGCTGTCCACCAAACAGCCGGGCGGTCAGGGAAACAATCTGCGGCCTTTGTGCACACACTCGGCGGATTTCTGCGCGCCACACCCAAGGCCGAAACCGCGCTTTCCCGCCGCATTACAGTGCTTGCCCATTGGAAACGCGACAGTTTTCACCTATCATACCGCAAAAGACTACGAACGCATGAGGGGCAGATGAGCAGAACTCTCCGTGCGTCGATCCTGTTGCTGTTTTTGGCCTCTTGTGGAGGTGGCAACTTTTCGGCGCCGCGCAACATTGATGACGCATGTTCCGTCATTCACCAAAGGCCGTCCTATCTGGCGGCAATGCGGGCAGCACAGAACAAATGGGGCCTGCCGATTTCGGTGCAGATGGCGGTACTGTATCAGGAATCCAAGTTTGTCGGCAACGCCCGCACGCCGCATCAATATGCGTTGGGGGTCATTCCGTTGGGCCGCCAAAGTTCTGCCTACGGATACGCGCAGGCCTTGGACAGCACGTGGGATGAATACCGCCACGAACAGCGCCGGTACAACGCACACCGTGACAACATCCGTGACGCGACCGATTTCATGGGCTGGTACATGGATGGATCAACCGAAGCGCTGGGCATCGCCAAGACCGATGCGGAAAGCCAATATCTTGCCTACCACGAAGGGCGCACCGGGTTTCTGAACCAAAGCTACAAGGCCAAAGGTTGGCTGGTCACCGTCGCCCAACGGGTCGGCGCCCGCGCTGACAGGTATCACGACCAGTTGGCTGCCTGTCTGCGCTAGTTCCGGGTAGATCGGCGGCTGGTTTCAAGTTCAATCGAGAACAGGCTGTCGGGGTATTTGCCCCCGGCCTGAAGGTTTGACAGCACAACCGATGTCTGGTTGCCAATGTCGTCAGTGATGATCCACTGGGCCAGCGCAACCGGCGCCTCGTTGAAGATCAGTTCGATGGTGCCGTAATCGGGATGCTTGGGGTCTTCGGCCAGCACATGGGTGGTGCCTTGAAACTCGCCATGATCAACCACCATCGAGGCGGTTTTCAGGTTGATGTTCGGCCCCAGGATCAGGTTCAGCGGCGTGCGCCCCAAAGGGTATTGTTGCGGCGGCTGGTTGGATCTGTCGTCAAAGATCGCGACGCTGTTGCCCGAGGCCAGGACAAGGTTCTTGTCGGGCGGATCATACTCGAACCGGGCGCGGTACGGGCGCTGAATGATCAGGCGGCCTTTGGACGTGGTGCCATCAGCGTTGGTCTGAACAAAGCGCGCCTCGGCACTGGTCAGGCTGTTAAGATACTTTGACAGCGTGTCCAACGGCACCTCGTCCGCTTGGGCGGCAAAGCTGGTGAAGCAAAGGACGGCGGCGATAAGCGTGGGGCGGATTTTGATCATGGATGCGATATAGGCAAAACCCTGGCCGATTGCAGCCCCCTTGGGTTTCAACAGGTCGCGAGGTGCGGATTTGTGCAGGGTTCACATAGGATCGCGGTGGGGGTCGGCGTAGGTGTGATGGGTTCCGTTCGGGTCTTGGACCATTATCGCGTTTTGCGCACCGGAAAGTGTCGCGGAAAGATAGCTGGGGCCAATGGGCACCTTTCCGTGGCCGCCCGGAATATCCAGCACATAGGTCGGCAGACAAATGCCCGACAGGCGGCCACGCAAGGCGGCCATCAGAGCCTGACCCTCGGCAATCGTGGTGCGGAAATGGCTGGTGCCCTTGGCAAGGTCAGCGTGGTGCAGGTAGTAAGGTTTGACCTTGTGGCGGATCAGGCCGCGAAACAAAGCCTCAAGCGTTGTCACATCGTCATTCACGCCTTTCAGCAGCACGGATTGCGACAGCAGGGGAATCCCTGCGCTGGAAAGGCGCGCAAGCGCGGCACAGGCTGCAGGCGTCAGTTCGGCCGGGTGGTTGGTGTGGACGACGATATAGACGGCAGGCCGGGTTTGCAGCGCTGCGATCAGGTCAGGCGTGATGCGGGCCGGGGCCACGACGGGCACGCGGGTGTGAAAGCGGATCACCTCGACATGGGGGATCGCGGCTAGGCGGTCGATCAGGGATTTCAGGCGGCGCGGCGACAGGACCATGGGGTCGCCGCCGGTCAGGATCACCTCCCAAATCGCCGGGGTGGCGGCGATGTAGGACAGCGCCTTGTCAAGGTCAGCCTCTGGCAGGTGGCCTTCAGAGCCGACCGTTTCGCGGCGGAAACAAAAGCGGCAATAGACCTCGCAGGTCTGGGTGGCGTGCAGGATCACACGGTCGGGGTAGCGGTGGGTCAAGCCTGCGGTCGGTTCATGGGCGCGGTCACCGATCGGGTCAGACAGCTCTTCGGCGCGGATCAGAAGCTCTGCTACCGAGGGCACGAATTGCCGGGTCAGGCCGGGATCATTTCGGGCCATCTCTGGCGTGATGCGGACACGGAACTGGTCGACCACCGGGATCAGCGGTTCGGTCTGGTTGATCAGGCCGGCTTCGGCGAGGTCGTGAAGGGTTGTCAGGGCCATGAGCGTCCCGAAGATGTCAGGCGGGCCTTGTCGCGGGTTTGGGCTGCGGGGGCAAGGGGGGTGTGATATCGGTGGATAACACGCGTGTTATGTCCGGTAAGTAATTGTTTTATAGTGATTTCGAAAATTCTGTTAAGCTTTTGTTAGCACTTGCGCACATCCGCCGTCATGTGGGGTTTCGGCTTTGCGCCGGGCTTGGGCCGGGATAGAGTCGCCCGATTGTGACCGGGATTGATGAGGCCGATATGTTGAACCGCCGCGCTGTGATGTTGGGGCTCGCCAGCCTTGCCGTGCCTTTGGGCGCTTTCGCCGACGGGTACCCACCTGCGCCGAATGCCGATTTCGACGCCTGGGTTCACGACTTTCGCAAGCGCGCACTGGCCCGGGGCATCCCGGCGGATACCCTGAAGGCCGCCTTTCGTCATGCAGGCTTTTTGCCCGGCGTGATTGAAAAGGACCGTTCGCAGGCCGAGCATATTTACGGGGTCGAGGATTATCTGGCCATCACCGCATCGGATGCCCGGGTGGCGATGGGGCGGCAGGTTTTAAGCCAGAAGGCCGGGCTATTGGCCAAGCTGGAGGCGTGGTACGGCGTTGAGGCGCGGATTATTGCGGCGATCTGGGGGATTGAGAGCTTTTACGGCACCAAGCGGGGTGAGGTAATGGTGATATCGGCCCTGTCGACGCTGGCCTTTGAAGGACGGCGGGCAGAGTTCTTCGAGGGGCAATTGGTCGCCGCTTTGAAGATATTGGCGCACGGCGATATTACGGCAGACCGGATGACGGGCGGCTGGGCCGGGGCGATGGGGCACACGCAATTCATTCCGACCACTTATCTGGCCTATGCGGTCGATTGGAACGGTGACGGGCGGCGTGATGTGTGGAGCGATGATCCCGCCGACGCTTTGGCCTCTGCCGCGCGGTATCTGCAAGCCTCGGGCTGGACGCATGGGTCACGCTGGGGGGTGGAAGTGCGGCTGCCTGCGGGAATGACCGGTCAGACCGGCAAGGTGCGCAAGGTGGTCGAGTGGCGCAAGCTTGGGGTTCTGACCGGTTCGGGCGGCAAGGTGCCGGACTTTGGTTCCGCCCGGCTGATCCGCCCCGATAAAAGGGCGCCGGCGTTTCTGGTCGGGCATAATTTCGGGGTGATCGCGCATTACAACGCGTCGGTTCTGTATTGTCTTGGGGTTGGGGTTCTAAGCGACCGGATCGCGGGCGGCCCCAAGCTGTCAGGCGATTTCGCCCCGGACGCCAATGGGTTAAGCCAGGCCGACCGCGTGGAAGTGCAGACCCGGCTGACAGCGCAGGGGTTTGATACGGGCAGTCAGGATGGAGTGTTCGGGCCGAAGACGGCGGCGGCCGTGGCCGGGTGGCAAAAGAAGCATCGGCTGGCGGTGACGGGCGTGGCTACGGCGGAGGTGTTGGCGGGGTTGCGGGGGTAGGCGCGTATATTGCCAATTCTAAGCCGGGTAAGCTGTTAGTGGCTATTTTATGATTTCGTTCGGGCTCGAAATTCCACGGAGTCTTCGGATAACTCATATCTTGAAATGTTGTTGAAAGTCATTTCTTGGATTGCGCCGTAATTCGCGCAGACTTTCAGCTTCCCCGGCAACTGATCGTGGTCCTCAAAGTAGTAGGTAAAATAGGGACCTTCCTGTCCACAGTAAGTCAATTCTCTAGATATGGCTATAAATTCCCGTGTGAAGAAATCGACAAGCAAGTCCTGCCTCATCTCCGCAAAGAGAGAAGGCATTTTTTCTTCCAATGTCTTAAAATCTTTAGTCGATACGATTTGCTGCCCGCGATTCGCAAGATGGGCCTTCATTTCTGCGCGGTGTCTCCATTCATGAAGGTTTGCAGAGGGGTGATCTTCGATATCAGCGTCAATTAGACGACTGTACGTTTGGCAAAGCCATATGCCATTTTATATCGCTGATCTTTGACCTGACGATAGAGATGCGTCGTAACGCGGACCGCTCGGAGACGCTGCTGAGATGTGAGCAGCAACGCCAAGACTTATACTCTTGCCGGCAATACTCGGGCCGACCGTCGGTATGTCACAGGCTGGGTTAGAGCAATTATAAGCCACTCGCCGTGCGAGTTCATTTGCGACGGCTTTGGTGAAATTGTCGCGCATCCCCGCTCACCGCTCCTCGATCAATATCTCTCTCTTGCCGACATGGTTCGCTGCCGTGATGACGGAGTGCTCCTCCATCTGCTCGACCAGTTTGGCGGCTTTGTTGTAGCCGATGCCGAGTTTGCGTTGGATGTAGCTGGTGGAGCATTTGCGGTCGCGGGCGACGATGGCGACGGCTTGGTCGTACAGGCTGTCGTCCAGGCCCTCGCCGCCCAAGCCCAGCAGGCTGTCGATTTCGTTGGCGTCATCCTCGGGGGCTTCGACGACGCCGGACATGTATTCGGGCGGGCCGAAGGATTTGAGGTGGGCAACGATTTCCTCGACCTCTTCATCACTGACGAAAGGCCCGTGGATGCGGGTGATTTTCGCACCACCGGCCATGTAAAGCATGTCACCCATGCCGAGGAGTTGTTCGGCACCTTGTTCGCCCAGGATGGTGCGGGAGTCGATCCTCGACGTGACCTGAAAGGAAATCCGGGTCGGGAAGTTGGCTTTGATCGTACCGGTGATCACATCCACAGACGGCCTTTGAGTGGCCATGATCAGGTGGATGCCACTTGCGCGGGCCATCTGGGCAAGGCGTTGGATGCAAGCCTCGATCTCTTTGCCAGCAACCATCATCAGGTCGGCCATTTCGTCAACCACAACAACGATATAGGGGATGATGACCGGGGCGAATTCGTCGGTTTCAAAGACGGGTTCGCCGGTGTCTTCATCAAAGCCGGTCTGGATGGTGCGCTTGAACATCTCATTTTTCGCAAGCGCCTCACGCACCCGGCCGTTATAGCCTTCGATGTTGCGCACGCCGGTTTTGGACATCTTGCGGTAGCGGTCCTCCATCTCTGCCACGACCCATTTCAGGGCGACGACGGCCTTTTTGGGGTCGGTGACGACGGGGGACAAGAGGTGGGGGATGCCGTCATAGACCGACAGTTCCAGCATTTTGGGGTCGATCATGATCAGGCGGCATTCCTGCGGCGTCAGTTTGTAAAGCAGGGACAGGATCATGGTGTTGATCGCGACCGATTTGCCCGAACCGGTGGTGCCTGCGATCAGAAGGTGGGGCATTTTGGCGAGGTTGGCGATGATCGGTTCGCCGCCGATGTCCTTGCCCAAGGCGAGGGGCAGACGCATGCCGCTGTCGCCGAATTCGCGGGCGGCGAGGATTTCGCGCAAGACCACCTTTTCACGCACCGCATTGGGCAGTTCGATGCCGATCACGGTGCGGCCCGGGACGGTGGAGACGCGGGCGGAAAGCGCTGACATCGAACGGGCGATGTCGTCGGACAGACCGATCACGCGCGAGGCTTTCAGGCCGGGCGCAGGTTCCAGTTCATACATGGTGACAACCGGACCGGGGCGGACCGACACGATTTCGCCGCGCACGCCGTAGTCGTCCAGCACCGATTCCAGCATGCGTGCGTTTTCCTCCAGCGCCTCGGTCGAAAGCTGGTTGCGCTGCACGGTAGAGGGGGCGGCCAGCAGGCCAAGGGGAGGCAGTTCGTAGCCATTGCCGGGCTTTTCGTCGAATTTCAGACGCGGCTGCGCCTCGGCTATCGCCTGGCGTGACGGGGTCGGGCGTTTGATGTTGGCTTGCACGAGGGGCGCTGCGGGGCGGCGGTCGGCGACAAGCGGCATGCGGGTGATGGCAGGGACGTTTTGCGCGGCGATGGGGGTCGGGTCGTAGTCCGGCTCCATATTGTCGAAATCGTCCCATTGGGCAGCAATCGGCAGGTCGTGGTCGTTCCAGGCATCAGGTTGGGTCTGGGTTGATGGTTCGGGCCGAATGGTCGCTTTGGTGACCGGAGGTTCGGCCATGCGCGGGGCCGCAATCGGGGCCGGTTGCGGGCGGGTGTCGGCGACAAGGGGTTGGCGGGTCACCACCGGGCGGACAAGCGGCTTGGCCCCGTCACTGGTGACGCTAGGCTCGCGGCGCTGGATGGCTGCGGTGATCGGTGAGACGCTGACATCGGGGGCGCCGCTGCGCGAACGGATCACCGATGAAATGCGGTCCTTGATGCGGTCCGGGGTCGGCGGGGCCAGATCGGCGCGCAGGGGCGGTTCGATCAGTTCGGGTTCAGGTTCCACCTCGCGCCGCATCAGCGACGGCAGGCGCGCCAGAAGCGAGGTGCGTTCACGGGGGGCTGCGTAATGCGCGTCTTCCGGCATCGGGCGCGGATCGGCGCGCAGGGTTGCGGCGTGGTTGAAGGTGCCAGCGGTTTGGGCTGGGGCAAAAGCCGGGGCGTCATCCTCATCCGCCTCGACCATGCGCGCAGTGCCGATAGAGGCGGCGCGGGCGGCCTGACGGGTGGCCTGACGGGTGGCAAAATCATCGGCAGCGCGTTCGGCACTGGTGGCGCGGCGTTCCTGCCAGCGGTTGCCGATGGTTTGGGCGGCAGACCCGGCCCCTTGTACACCTTTGCCAAGCGCAGCCATCAGGCCGGTATAGGCAACGACAAGGCCAAGAGCGAGAAAGCCTGCGATCAGCAGCAATTCGCGAATGCTGAATCCGGTGACGAACAGCAGCATCGCAAGGAAGACAACGGCCACCACCACGGACAGCAGTTTCAACGCGACAGCCGCACTGCCCGGCATGATGTTCAAGAGGGACGCCAAAATCGTGTCGCCGAACAGCCCGCCCAAGCCAAAGGTGTGCGGCCATGCGGCATCAGGCACCAAAGTTGCGGCATAGACCGACCCGAGTGCGACGGCCAGAACGGCAAAAACCACACGCGACACGGCGCGGTCTGCGCCCTGATGGGTCGCAAAGCGCAGGCCCCACGCCGTCAGCACCGCAGGGATGCCCCACGACCCAAGCCCGCCCACCGTCATCAGGGTTGATGATATCGCAGCGCCCAGACGGCCCAGCACATTGTGCGCCGGTTGGTCGGTCGCTACCATCCAACCCGGATCGTCGGATGAATAGGACATCAGCATCAGGGCAAAACCCGCGGCCACCGCGATCAGGAAAATACCGAACAACTCGCGTCCGCGCCGTTCCAGCATGGCTTGAACCGACTGGTCCAGCAAGGGATCGCGCGGACGTGCCTGATAGGATGCCATGGTGTTCCCTTTAACCGTAAAGGCAGTCGCGCAGCCGGATCAGCCCGCGTTGCATGTCTTCTTTGGGCGCCACAAGGGCCACCCGGATGTAAGTTTTGCCGGGGTTGAACCCGTTGACGTCACGCGACAGATAGGCGCCCGGCAGCACGCGCACGCCGGTCTGCTGCCACAGTTTGACGGCAGCGTCTTCACCATCCTCGACCGGCAGCCACAGGAAAAAACCGCCTTCGGGCACGGTGAAGCCCTGCAGACCTGCGAAAATCGCCTCGACGGCGCGGAATTTGTCTTGGTACAGTGCATTGTTGGCCCGGACATGCGCCTCGTCTGCCCAAGCGGCTTCCGACACGCGCTGGATCGGCAGGGGCAGGGGCGCACCGGCGAAGGCGCGCAGCTTGCGGATTTCGGTGATGCCCTTGGGTCCGCCCGCGACAAAGCCAGACCGCAGGCCGGGCAGGTTTGACCGTTTTGAGAGCGAGTGGAAGGTAAAGACGCGCTCTGGGTCGGCCCCGAACTGGGCTGCGACTTGCAAAATGCCGGGCGGCGGGGTGGTGCGCCAAATCTCTGAATAACACTCATCCGCGAAGACTTTGAAATCGTGCTTTTCGGCAAGGTGCAACAGGTCGGCCCAATAGTCCTTGCTGGCCACGGCACCCTGCGGGTTGGCCGGTGAGCAAAGGTAAGCCACCGTAACCCGGTCCAGCGTTTCGGGCGGCAGGCTGGCATAGTCGGGCAGGTGGCCGGTGGCGGCGGTGGCCGGAACATAGATCGGTTCTGCGCCAGAGGTGACGGCAGCCACGGTATAGACCTGATAGAACGGGTTGGGGATCAGGAAGGCCGGGATCTTGCCGTTCTTGGTTTCCGGGGCGACGGCGATGGCGGCGTTGAACAGCCCCTCACGCGTGCCGTTCAGGGCCATGATGCGGTCTTCTGACAGGCTCACGCCGTAGCGCCGGGCGATCCATGCGGTGATGGCAGACAGCAGTTCGGGCGTGCCGTCATTCGGGGGGTAAACGCCGAAGCCTGCGATATTGGCGGCAAGAATTGGTGCGACGAAATCGGGCATCGGGTGGCGCGGCTCGCCGATGGTCATGGCGATGGGCTCACCGCCCGGCGCATGACTGTCCAGCAGCTTCCGCAAACGCGGAAACGCATACTCCGGCAGGTTTGAAAACCGCTCAGGAAACGCCATGCTGCCTCTGTCCCAGGGTCGTATCGCCCCGTTTGAACCAAGGTTAGCCGGGGAAGGGGCCCGGGTCCAGAAAAACCTAAGCGGGGATTGGGGTTGGGGTGTGACGTTGTGGCAAAATGGTTGCGGTTGGATCGCTTGCGGACTGTGGTGCCGCCCCGTCGCCCTGTCGTTTTGGCCTAAAGGACCTAGCGGAGCGCCCGTTCGGCAGCCTGACCAAGGCGCAAAAGCCGTGCCTCTTGCCCCGGGCCAGCCATCAGCGAGATGCCGCAGGAAGGCGCGCCGGTCGGCAGGGTCAGCACGCACTGGTCCAGCAAGTTGCCGATCCTGGTATTGCGCAGGGCCAGCAGGTTTTCGGTGACGTAATAGGCATCGTCGGTCATCAGACGCTTGGAATTGGGCGGCAGGATCGGCGAAGTGGGCAGCAAAATCGCATCAAAGCCGCTGGTCCGCGCCGTGAACAGGGCGCGCAACTGGGTCAGGCGGCGGTGACCGGCGATAAAGGCGGTCGCACTGGCCTGCGCCCCGCTGCGAAAGCGGTCAAGGATGCGGGGGAACATCTTGTCCGGTGCCGCCTCGATCGTATCTTTCCACGTGGCATAGGCTTCTGGGGTCACCAGCAGGGCAGCCAGCGAAAGCGCCTCGGCCACTTCGGGGGCTGTGACATAGGTGATATCGGCCCCGGCGGCGGTCAGGCGGGCGATGGCAGCCTCAAAAGCCTTGGCCGGGGCAGGGCGCAAATCGTCCATCGCGACGGTTTCAAGGATGGCAAGACGGGTGCCGGTCAGGCTGGCACCCGTCAGATCGGCGGGCTTGGCACCTTCCAGCAGGCTAAGCAGCAGGGCGCAATCCTCAACCGTGCGCGCCAAAGGGCCCACAGTGTCAAAGCTGTCACACAAGGGCACAACCCCTTGCGTTGACAGCCGGGCATGGGTGGTTTTCAGGCCGACAAGGTCGTTCCACGCGGCCGGGATGCGGACAGAACCACCCGTGTCAGACCCTATCGCCGCCGGGGCAAGGCCAAACGCGACAGAGGCGGCAGCGCCCGAAGATGACCCGCCGGGCACGGCCTGATCATCGTTGACACAGGGCGGCGTGGCGGTCACCGGGTTCAGGCCAAGGCCGGAAAACGCCAGTTCCGCCATATGGGTCTTACCCAGACACACCGAACCCAAAAGTGTCGCGGTCTGCAGCACTTTGGCGTCGATCTTGGGCACGCGGTTCTTCAGCAGGGCCGATCCAGCCTCTGTCGCGGTGTCGGCGGTGTCAAACAGGTCTTTCCATGACAAGGGCACGCCGTCCAGCGCGTGGCGGCGCAGACCAGATTTAGCGCGGGCGGCGGCACCCATCGCCTCTCCCCTTGCACGGGCCGGGGTCATGCGGGCGAAGGTCAGCGGCCCCTGCGGATGGGTGGCTGCGGCATCCAGAAAGTATTCGGCCAGTTCAACCGGGTTGATCTTGCCAGCCTCAACAGCGCGGCCAAGGTCGGCGGCGGACATCAGGCTCCAGGGATTGGTCATGGGGCGCACGCTCCGTCTGAGGGTGGTTTGCGGCAGGTTAGGCGGGCACGTGCCAAAGGGGAAGCCCAAAGGCGCGCGTTGAAACGGTGGGGCGGCGTGCCACATGGACTCTGCCGGGTGCATGAATGAGGATAGCGGCATGAACGGGAATGATGTGTCAGATGTGGTGATTGTGGGCGGCGGCCTGAACGGGCCTGCACTGGCGCTGGCGTTGGCGCGGGCCGGGTTGGCCGTTACGGTGGTTGATGCGCGTCAGGCTTTGGCCCGGGCCGAAGTCGGTTTTGATGGGCGGGCCTATGCGCTGGCGCTGGCCTCGCAGCGGTTGTTGGCGGCGATTGGCGTCTGGCCCTTGACCGCGCAACCGATCCTGCAGGTGGTGGCCAGCGACGGGCGGGCGGGCGAAGGCGCCTCGCCCTTTGCGCTGCATTTTGACGCGGCGGAGATTGAAGAAGGCCCGATGGGCTTTATGGTCGAGGACCGGCACCTGTATGCAGGCTTTGTTGCGGCGATGGCGGCAGAGCCGAAGGTGACGCTGCTGTCAGGGCAATCAGTTGTGGCGCAAGATATCGGTCAGGTGACGCTGGCCGCTGGTCAGGTGCTGAAGGCGCGGCTGGTGGTGGGCTGCGACGGGCGCAATTCAGGCACCGCGTTGCGGGCAGGGATCAAGCGGCAAGGCTGGGGCTATGGCCAGACCGCCTTGGTCGCGGCGGTGCACCATGAACGCCCGCACGGCGGTGCGGCGCATCAGTTCTTCATGCCCGGCGGCCCACTGGCCATTCTGCCCTTGGCGGGCGGCCACCACTCCTCGATCGTGTGGAGTGAGCGGGACGCCGTGGCTGCCCAGATCGCCGCCTTGGACAATACCGGCTTTCTTGAAGCGCTACGGCCGCGGATTGGTGACTTTCTTGGGGAAATCCAACTTGCGGGCGAACGCTTCACCTATCCGCTAAGCCTGTCATTGGCGGACAGCTATGTCGCTGCAAGACTGGCTTTGGTCGGGGATGCGGCGCACGGCGTGCATCCTTTGGCCGGTCAAGGCCTGAACCTTGGCCTGCGCGATGTGGCCGCCTTGGCCGAGGTTCTGGTCATGGCCCAGCGGCGCGGCGAAGATATCGGTGCTTTGGACGTTCTGGAACGCTATCAAAGCTGGCGCCGGTTCGACACGACCGCGATGGCCTTGGGAATGGACGGCATCAACCGCCTGTTCTCAAACGACAACCCGGTACTGCGCGGCATCCGCGATCTGGGGCTGGGGCTGGTCAACGCGATGCCAGCGCTGCGCCGTACCTTCATCCGGCAGGCTGCGGGTCTGAACGGCACCCAACCCAGGCTTCTGGCGGGCCTTCCCCTCTGACCGATTGCTCTTTGCCCAAATACTCCCCCGCGGGAGCGAACCCCAAGCCGGTTGGCGGCACGCCAGAGGCGAGATAAAAGCCGTGCGCGGAACGCGCTCTTTTTAACGAGGGTTGACTTCGCGGGGCGGCGGCGTTCTATCGCGGGCAGTTCCAACCAGCCTCCAAAAGGGGATGCCGATGCACGCCTACCGCAGCCATACTTGTGCCGCACTCAACACCTCGAACGTGGGGGAGACGGTCCGTCTGGCGGGCTGGGTTCACCGGGTGCGCGACCATGGCGGCGTGCTGTTCATCGACCTGCGCGACCATTACGGCATCACGCAGGTGCTGGCCGACAGCGACTCACCCGCCTTTGCCGACATCGCAAAGATCCGCTCGGAATGGGTGGTGCGGATTGACGGGTGGGTCAAACAGCGCGATGCGGCACTGGTCAATGCCAAGCTGCCAACCGGCGGGATTGAGGTTTACGCCACCGGCCTGACCGTGCTGGGTGAGGCGGCCGACCTGCCGATGCCGGTGTTTGGCGAGGTGGACTACCCCGAGGAAACCCGCCTGACCTACCGCTTTCTGGACCTGCGCCGTGAAAAGCTGCATCGCAACATGATGTTGCGGTCCAACGTGGTGCGCCATTTGCGCAATTCCATGTGGAATCAGGGCTTTAACGAATTTCAGACGCCGATCATCACCGCGTCGTCCCCTGAAGGGGCGCGCGACTTTCTGGTGCCGTCGCGCCTGCATCCGGGCAAGTTCTACGCCCTGCCGCAAGCCCCCCAGCAGTTCAAGCAACTGATCATGGTGGCCGGGTTCGACCGCTATTTCCAGATTGCGCCCTGTTTTCGTGATGAAGACCCGCGTGCGGACCGCTCACCCACCGATTTTTACCAGCTTGACGTCGAGATGTCCTTTGTCGAGCAGGCCGATGTCTTTGCCGCCGTCCAGCCGGTTATCCAAAACCTGTTCCAGCATTTCCGCCCCGAGATGAAAGTGCCCGCCGACTGGCCGCTGATCGCCTATCGTGATTCCCTTCTGTGGTACGGTTCAGACAAGCCCGACCTGCGCAACCCGATCAAGATGCAGATCGTGACCGAGCATTTCCGCGACAGTGGTTTCGCCGTATTTGCCAAGTTGCTGGAGCAGGACGGCACCGAAATCCGCGCCATCCCCGCGCCGAAAGGCCCAAAAGGCGAGCCGGTTGGCCGCAAGTTCTGCGACCGGATGAACGCGTTTGCCCAGAAGGAAGGGCTGCCGGGGATGGGGTATATCTTCTGGCGTGAGCGCTCAGAGGCTCTGACGGAAGTTGATAGAAATTTATTGGCACGATCGCTTGAAAAGCTCCAATCGGAAGGTCGGACCCGAGAAGCTCTGGAACAATACAAGCAGTGGTTTGAATCGACTGAACCCGCTGGCCCCCTCGCCAAAAACATCGGCCCCGAACGTACCGAAGCCATCCGCCGGCAACTCGGCCTCGGCGTTGGCGATGCTGCCTTCTTCCTCGGCGGCAAGCCTGAGGCATTCCAAGCGTTCTCTGGCAAGGCTCGCAATGAAATCGGGCGCGAACTGGGGCTTACCGAAACCGACAGCTTCCGCTTTGCATGGATCGTCGATTTCCCGATGTATGAAAAGACCGACGACGGCAAGATCGACTTCAGCCACAACCCGTTCTCGATGCCGCAGGGCGGGTTGGAGGCGTTGCAGGGTGATCCGCTCAGCGTTTATGCCTATCAGTATGACCTTGCCTGCAATGGCTATGAACTGATCTCGGGTGGTATCCGCAACCATAAGCCGGAAATCATGTACAAGGCGTTTGAACTGGCGGGTTATCCGAACTCGGAAGTCGACAAGCGCTTTGGCGGTATGGTCAAGGCGTTCAAGTATGGTGCCCCGCCCCACGGCGGCTGTGCCATGGGGATTGACCGGGCGGTGATGCTGCTGGCGGACGAGGCGAACATCCGTGAGGTCATCATGTTCCCGATGAACCAGCGTGCCGAAGACCTGCTGATGGGGGCGCCGTCCGAACCGATGAACGAGCAGCTGCGCGAATTGCGCCTGCGCGTGGTGCCCAAAGACTGAAAGTGTGGACAAGCGGGCGGGCGACGGTCACTCTGACAAGGGAGGTGACGATGCTGCCCGCCTATTCCATTTGCCGGGACCGGGGATGAACCCGGCCCTGTACACCGCCTCTGTCCCGGTCTTTCGCCATTATCTTGCCCGCGTGCAGGCGATGGTCGAACTGGCCGGGCCTGTGCATTTGGCCGCTCGGGTGGCGGATGCCTTTCCGGCGGGGCAGCAGTTTGCGACGGCTGCCGGGTTTGCCCTGCGCATCGCCTGCCCCTTGGCAGGGCGCGAGGTGCCAGAGATGCCGCGTGCCTTGGCACCCCGGTTGGCGGTGGTGCGCGCGACGTTAGGGGCGATGCGGCCGGATGAATTTGCCGGGGCCGAGGCGCGGCGCATTTCCCACAAGGCGGGCTTTGCCGATCTGGATCAAAGCGCCGAAGAGTTTCTGTATCTGTACGGTCTGCCGAACTTTATCTTTCATGTGACGATGGGCTATGCCGCCTTGCGCTGCGCCGGTGTGGCGCTGGGCAAAGGCGATTTTGACGGGCTGCACCTTTACCCCGATGGTTTCCGATTTGAGGCTTGAGAGGGGCCTGACGCTTGGGCATAGTCTGGTCACGCTAGTCTGCCCAGAGGTGCCAAATGCAAAAACAATTCGGAACGCCTCTGCCTGACTGGACGCCGCCGGTCCGCCCGGAGGGTGCGACGCTGACCGGCACCTATGTGCAGATGGAACGGATGGACCCGGACGCCCACGCCGCCGACCTGTTTCGCGCCTATTCGGTGCAAGACGGGGTGTGGGATTATCTGCCCTATGGGCCGTTCAGTTCGGCGGCGGGCTATCACCGCTGGTCCAAAGACTCTGCTACCGGCACCGACCCTTTGTTTTATGTGCTGCGCAATCTGGCCTCCGGTCATTGCGGCGGGGTGGCAAGTTATCTGCGCATCACCCCAGAGGCGGGGTCGATCGAAGTTGGCCATATCAACCTTGCGCCAGAGATTGCGGGGTCACGCGCCTCGACCGAGGCGATGTATCTGATGATGGATTGGGCGTTTGCGGCAGGATATCGGCGGTATGAGTGGAAGTGTGACGCGCTGAACATACCCTCACGCAAGGCCGCCCAGCGTCTGGGGTTTTCGTATGAGGGGATTTTCCGGCAGGCCACGGTGTACCGGCAACGCAACCGCGATACGGCTTGGTTCGCCATCATCGACACCGAATGGCCCGCGCTGAAAGAGGCTTATGCCGCCTGGCTGAACCCGCGTAACTTTGATGCCAACGGGCGCCAGCGCGAAAACCTGGCCGATCTGACCGGGCTGGTGCGCGCCGCCTCTGATCCGGCCCTATAGGATCAGATCGTCGGCGGTGATGTGCACCGTGTTGAACCCGGTAAAGGTCACAAAAGTGCTACGGTCCGCAAAGGTGCCGGATGAGAACGCCGCCAGTGCTGCCGCCGCGTTGGCATAGTGAAAGGCGGTCAGGTCGTTCTTGTCCTGTCCTTGGACAAAGTCGGTCACGGTATCGCGGTTGCCCTTGACGTCAAACACAAAGACATCCACCCCGGCCCCGCCGGTCAGCGTATCGTTGCCGAACTCTCCAAACAAACGGTCATCGCCGTCGCCACCAAGCAGAATGTCTTTGCCGGAACCGCCGTAAATCGTGTCATTGCCAGCGCCGCCGTCCAGCCGGTCATTGCCGTCAAACCCCAGAATGTCGTCGTCACCGGACGAGCCGAGATAGGCGTCGTTCCCGGACGTGCCCCTGATATAGGCACTAAACCGCGCATCGACATATTCGATGTATCGGCTGTTGTTCAAATCCCATCCCACGGCCAGGCGGCCATGGTGGTCAACGCCAGATGCTCTGCGAATTGCGTGGTCTGGCCGACGATCAGCGCGGCGGTCTGGGCAACGCCGTTGTAGTCAAAGATTTGCAGGCGCACATTCTCGACCGTTTGGCCCGCTGTGCCGTCGACGGAAACCCATGCGATGGCGAAACCCCCGATTTCTCCGTTGTCATGCAGCGCTGTGGCTTTGAACGCGGCGCCATCGGCGAATTTCAGGCCCACGCCAACCTCGACATACTTGGAGACGTGCGTCCCATCCAGTGAGTTGATCTGGAACGACAGTCCGGGCAAGCCCTTGTGAACGTTGCGCGAAACCTCAACAAAACTGTTATATTGCGCGCACAGCAACGGTATCGTCTGGACGACATCATAGTGGTTGATCAGGCGCGGGGCTGAAACAGCCGTGCCGTCAAAGTTGAACACTTGCGAGAACGTCTGGTTCGGGTTGGCCGCCGTGTGCCAGTTCATCACGAATTGCGCGTCGTTCAACTGGGCAATTTCGCCAGGGCGGACAAGGGCCTGGCTGAAATAGACCGGCGTGCCAAAAACGGTGCCGTCGGCGGTAAAAGCCTGCAGGAAAGTGCCAGAGACGCTGGCGTCATTGACGCCTTAGGCGACGACAAAACCGCCCGTGTTCAGGCCCAGTGTGCCGAAGTCTGCGTTGAAACTGCCCTCGTAAAACGCCTTTCCGGGGTGTGCCGGGTCGATCATCACCGGGGTCGAGGATGTGCCGGTTACCCCGTCCGTGCGCATGACAAGGTTGCCGGATTGGTTAAAGAACTCTCGCACCGCATTTCCGTTGGCAAGGTAGGTCGCGCCTAGCGATCCGGTGCTGGTCAACGCGACGGTTGTGGTGCGCGCCGGGTCCAGCGCGTCAAAAGACACCAGCTTTTCGGAATAGGTGCTGCCGGTGCTGTTAGGCGTTGCGATGGACAAGACGTCGATCACGCTGCCGTTGGCCAGCGCCAGAAGGTCGTCCGCGAACACGGTTGCGCCAACCGGCGGCACTCCAAACGTCAGAGGCGTTGAAAAACGGACTGTCAAGGTCATGGAGTTTTCCTTAACATTTACAGATTCAACCATGCGCAGCCAAGCCGTGGCTGTAAACCGGTCAATCCAGCGGAAACAGCTTGTTTCCGGATGTGTTGGGATTGGGACGCGCGCGTTGGTCATTTTGGCGAAAGCTTGCGTCAGCACCGGGCAAAGCAAAGCCCGCTTTGCGGCGTTTCGGCTATGCCTGCTTGACGCCGCCGGGTGGGCAAGCGAAGCCTGACCGAAATGGAGAACCCGATGCCCGACGCAAATCCTGCCGCCTTCGCCTTTCTGCAATCCCGCCGGTCGCATCCGGCCAAGTTCTTTGTGCCGGGCGGTGCGGTTCCTGACCGTGCGGGGCTGGAACTGATCCTGACCGCTGCCCTGCGCGTGCCCGACCACGGCAAGCTGGAGCCGTGGCGCGTGATCGTGCTGCGCGGGGCAGCGATGCGGCGGTTGGGAGATCTGGCTGAGGCGCGGGCCGCCGCCTTGGGTGGTGACGCCGAAATGGCGGGCAAGGGGCGGGCGATCTATGACACGTCGGCTCTGGCGGTGGTGGTGATCTCTGCCCCCAAACCCTCACCCAAGGTGCCGGAGGTGGAACAGCGCGCCTCTGCCCACGCGCTGTGCATGAATGTCGTGAACGCGGCCGAGGCGTCTGGGTGGGGCGCGTGCTGGCTGACCGGCTGGCCCGCGCATGACGCAGGTTGGGCTGCGGCGGCATTTGGTTGTACGGCTGCAGAGTTGGTCGCCGGGATCATCCATATCGGCACACCAGCCCCCGAAATGCCAGACCGCCCGCGCCCTGATCTGGGCCGCATTGTCGAATGGCGGGACGCCTGATGATCTTTTCCTGCTTTGCCGCAGCCTTGGGCCAACTGCCCGATCCGCGCTTTTTGCGCGTCGTGGTGCAGGGTGTGGCCTTGGCGGTGGCGCTGTTGGTTGCGATCTTTCTGGGGCTTTTGGGTTTGGTGGAATGGGTCGTGCCGGGGCAGATCAGCCTGCCGTTCATCGGGCCGATCAATGGACTTGGAATTGCGGCGGGGGTTGGGCTGGCAGTGGCTGTGCTGTTGGCTTCAGTCTTTCTGATGGTTCCGGTGGCGACCGCTTTTTCCGCGATGTTTCTGGATCAGGTCGCCGACGCGGTCGAGGCGCTGCATTATCCCGGGCAGACCGCACACCCCACGGGCGTGCTTGCCGGGCTGGTTGATGGTGCGGCCCTGTCCGCCCTGTTGGTGATGGTCAACCTTGTGGCCTTTGCCTTCAGCTTTGTCCTTGGCCCGTTTGGCCCGGTGCTGTTCTGGGCCGTCAACGGCTGGTTTTTGGGGCGTGAGTATTTCAAGCTGGCCGCCCTGCGCCATCTGGACAAGGACGCGGCGCGGTCGCTGATGCGGCAGAATTCAGGCACGGTCTGGCTGGCGGGCACGCTGATGGCGGCGCCTTTGTCATTGCCGTTTGTCAGTCTGCTGGTGCCGGTTCTGGGGGCTGCGACCTTTACCCATCTGTTCCAGCGGCTGCGTCAGGATTAGGGCCGTTGCAGCAGGTGGAACACATCCGTGTCGCGGATGCTGATCCAGCCCGACATAATGACGGCACACATCAAAAGCCACAGGATCACCGTGATGACAGTGGTGATCTTTGCCTTGCGGCCTATCTGCGGATCAACCGGGGCCGAGGCGGCAGAACCCGGCACAACCTCACCTGCCGCCGCTTGTGAGATTTGGCGCGTCGGCAGGATGCACAGGAACACCATGAACCAGGTGACCGAAAACAGGATAAGAGCGCCGGTGATGGTCATGCCTGCTCCAGTTCTATCAGGGTGCCGGTGAAGTCTTTGGGGTGCAGGAACAGCACGGGTTTGCCGTGCGCGCCGGTCTTGATGTCGCCCAACACGCGGGCGCCTTGAGATTTGAGGTGGTCGGCTGCGGCAACGATATCATCCACCTCATAGCAGATATGGTGGATGCCGCCCGAGGGGTTCTTTGCCAGAAAACCCGTTATGGGAGAGGCGTCGCCCAACGGGGTCAGAAGTTCGATCTTGGTGTTGGGCAGGGTGATGAAAACCACCGTGACACCGTGGGCCGGTTCGTCCTGCGGCGCGCCGACATGTGCGCCAAGGGTGTTTGCGTAAAGCTGCGATGCCGCCGCAAGGTCGGGCACCGCGATTGCGACATGGTTCAGGCGACCGATCATCGAACTCTCCAACGCTTTTTCGGGTTATGGGGGCACAAAGTGCGTGGGGCAAGTGCGGCATTAACGCGCGCTTAGGGATGTTGTGCTGAATTGAGGCAGAAGCCATGGGGAGCGCAGGATGCCGAACAGTCAGACCGTGGAATTGCCGAACTTGCCCGGATTGGGCCAACTGCCGGGCCTCGTGCCGGGCGACCTGCCGTTGCGCGGTGTGACCGTGCTTGCGGTGGAAGACAGCCGCTTTGCCAGCGATGCGCTGCGGCTGATGTGCCGGCGGATGGGGGCGCGGTTGCGACGGGCAGAGTCGTTGCAGGCGGCGGCCTCGCATCTGAAACTGTACCGCCCCGATGTGGTGATCGTTGACCTTGGCCTGCCCGATGGGCGAGGAGAGGCGCTGATCCGCGAACTTGCCTCCCGCCGTCCGCGGGCTGTGGTTTTGGGCATGTCGGGCGACGGGACGGGACGCGTGGGGGCGATTGCAGCGGGGGCGGACGGGTTTGTCGAAAAGCCGCTGGAAAGTGTTGCGGTGCTGCGTGATCTGCTGATGCGGTTCCTGCCCGACCGCGACGCCGATCTGGCCTTTGGGACCGAAGCAGCGCTGCATCCGGACGCCTTGGCCCTGCGCGACGATCTGGCCTATGCCGCCGATCTTCTGGACCGCCGCCCCGGTGAGGGGACGCGGGCCTATGTGGCCGGGTTCGTCGTGGGTGTGGCGCGCCACGCCCACGACGCCGCCTTGGCAGAGGCTGCGGTGCGTGCCCGCCCCGAGGAAATTCGCGCCCTGTTGCAGGATCGTCTGGCCCAGCCCGATCACGCCTTTGACTGCAGCGGTGCCAGTCGGGACCTTGTGCCAGAGGGGTGACCCAGCAAAGTGCGCGCTGGATGGAGCATGCAGGCGCAGGGGGCAGATCGGCTATTTCCGCCGATACGTGCCCTCTGGCAGGTCAAGCGCTGCGGCAAGGTCCTGGACCTGACGCAGCGACAAGGTGATGCGCAGGGCGACGTCGCTTTCCACATCAAGCTGTTCGATCACCACGCAATCCTCATAAGCCTCAACAATCACGTCTTCGGCCAAGGGGGCAGTGCCCTCGTCGATCAGGGTGATGACGGTCGCGTCAAAGTCGTGTTCGATGGTAAACATGGGCTTGATACTAGGCATATCCGGGCGGGGGTTCAACCCAAACGACGGACGGCTTGTGAGAGTTGGATTTCGCAAAAAAACGACATTGTCTGAGCAACTCCCCAACTCTTGGACAGATTCCGGGGTGATTTAAGCTACTGCCTGCACCTGCTGATCGGTTTGGGTTGCGTTGAAGTAGACCACGGCGGGCGGTTGACCGCCATGGGCGGCGTGGGGCCGCAGGTGGTTGTAGAAGGTAATCCAGCGTCCGACACCGGCCTTGGCTTGCGAGCCGGTTTCCCAAGCACGCAGATAGACGCATTCATACTTCAAGGACCGCCAGAGACGCTCGATGAAGATGTTGTCCAG
>JBBRKS010000021.1:0-38732 GCA_038231775.1 Rhodobacterales bacterium
CAACGGGCTTTCGGCCGAGGTGAAGACGTCGGATGATGTGGGGCCGGGCACGAAATGAATATTCAGGGTGCAGCATTGCTGAAGGTGGCCGGTGAGGTGGGGCGTCGTGCGGTTCCCCAGCCTGACCTTTCATCAACGCGCCAAACGATCCTGCATACGACCCCCAAGCGGGGCCTTCGCTCGATCTGCCAGCCGATCCCCTTTGCAACCCACCAGCCGCGCCACCCTGCCACGCGCCACCCTGCCACGCGCCACCCTGACGCGGGCTTTACCCTGATCGAGTCGCTGGTCGCCCTCGTTGTTCTTGCCGTCACCTCTGTCGCGCTGTTGTCGGCGACACAGGCCCATATTGCGCGGATCGGCGGGCTGGAAACCCGGGCGGCAGCGGGATGGGTGACCGAGAACTACCTTGCCGAACTGACGCTTGGCCTGAAACCTTCTCAGACGCCGCCAAAGATGCTTGGCATCGGCTTTGGCGTGACTGAACAGCGCGCCGCCACCCAGGACCCGGCGTTAAGCGAAGTGATCCTGACCGCCGCAGAAACCAAAGCTGACGGTGCGGCAGGGCAACCCTTTGGCCGCCTGACAGGCTTTGTTGACATTGGCCTCCCCGCAGTCAAAGCTGCGCCATGATGATGCGTCTTCCCGTTGGGCTGGTGGTTCTGGTGGCCTTGGGCAGCGCTGTTTCGGTCGCTGTCGCGGCATTGCCGATCCTGTCACGTCTGTCTGCGGCCGATCAGGTCTGGACTGCAGCCACCCGCGTCACACCGCCGACCGATCCTGTGACCCAACGCGCCGATCTGTCGCCGATTTTGGATTTCGCGCCGTTTGGACATGGTTCTGTGCCGGTGGCTGTCGCCGATGCGCCGCAGGTTGCCAACCTGCCCGCGCTGACCTTGCAAGGCATTTCTGCCAGCCCCGATCCGGCGCATTCGCGTGCAATCATTGCCAAGGCTGAGGGCCAGAACGACAGCTACGCCGAGGGCGATGTGGTTGTTGGCGGAGTGATTGTTGCAGCCATCGCCACCGATCACGTTGATCTTGACGTTCGCGGTGCCACGCAACGGCTTGATTTTCCGACGAATGCTGCGGTTGTTGCGGCTGTACCGGAGGCTCCTGCCGTGTCGACCGATCTGGTCAATCTGATCCCGACTGTGCAAGGCAGCGCGTCCCAACCCCAGGCAGCCCTTGGCCCAACCATCACCGCCCTGCGGGACGAGATGTTGCGCAATCCCCAAGCCGTGCTTGACCGCTACGGCATCACCGCGACGGGGCAGGGCTATCTGGTCGGCAGCACGACGCCCGCAGCCCTGCTGCGGGTCGGCCTGCAACCCGGTGATCTGATCAGCGACCTGAATGGCCGCAAGGTCGGCGCAATCCTGAAGGACCGCGCTTTTCTGGATGAGGTTGCAGCCTCTGGTCAGGCCGAAATCGTCGTGCAGCGGGCCGGGCAGGCTGTGACGCTGTCGGTGCCGTTTCAATGAGGGGCCTGTTGCACATCTGCGCCGTGTTGCTTGGCCTTCTGGCTGCAATCAGTCCCGCTTTTGCGCAAGACACCGCAACTCCACCCGCGCCGCAGACTTACACGATCAACCTGCGCGATGCTGACATCAAGGTTCTGTCCGAACAGGTGTCGCAGATCACTGGCCGCACGCTGGTGCTTGACCCGACAGTCAGCGGCACGGTCACCGTCATATCCTCACAAACCCTCGACAAGGACGGCGTGTGGGAGCTGTACCAGTCGGTCCTTGGCGGTCAGGGGTTTGCCGCCATGCCGTCGGGTACCATCTGGCGCGTTGTGCCGCTGGCCTCGATCCGCGAGGGTGGCGGCATGGTCAGCAGCGATCCCGGTGACAGCCCGCCCGGCAAGCTGGATGTTATCACCCGGCTGGTCGCCCTGAAGAACTTCCCCGCCGAAACCGCCGTGCTGGCGCTGCGCCCGCTGGTCGCAAGCTTTGGCTATATCGAGGCGGTGCCGGACACCAACACCCTTGTCATCACCGACACTGCCGACAATGTGCGCCGGATCGAGACGATTGCGCGCAATCTGGACGACGCCAACCAGATGAAAACCCACACGATCCGTCTGGCCCATGCCGACGCGGTCGAGGTGGGTGCCGCGATTGCCACCGTGTTGGGCACGCCGCCCGGCGGTGGTGGCCCACGTGTCGGGGTCGAGGCGGGGTCGAACCTGATCCTGCTGACCTCGGACGAGGCGACGTTTCGCATGGTCACCAACCTTGTGACCGAAATGGACGTGCCGGCCCGGGTGGCGGCCAATGCCGATCCGGTGACGCGGGTGTACCGCTTGAAGTTCGCCGATGCGGCGGCTTTGGCTGACGTTTTGCGCGGGCTGGTCAGCGGCCAGACCACCGATGCAACCAACCCGGTGGCCGCCGCCTTGCAGGACGCAACCTCAGGGCAGCCGGTGGTGGTGCCGCCAGCCCAGACTGGCGCATCTGCCGGTTCAGCCAATATCACCATCCAAGCCTCGCTTGAAACCAACGCGGTTGTAGTCCGCGCGCCTGCCGGGGCGCAGGCGGATATCGCGGCCCTGATCAACCAACTCGACACCCGCCGCCCGCAGGTTCTGATCGAGGCCGCGATTGTCGAGGTTTCGGGCGATGTGTCAGAGGCGTTGGGCGTACAGCTTGGCATCGGGGATGCAACACCCGAGGGGGGCTTTGCGGCCAGTTCCTTTTCGGCCAGCGGGCAGACGCTGAAGAACATACTGACCCTTTTGGGGGCCCCGGCAGCCGGATTGGTAAACGCCGAGGGACTTAGCATCGGGCTGTCGCACGGCAATGATTTCGGCATCCTGATTCAGGCGCTGTCGCAGTCGACCAAAGCCAACCTGCTGTCGACCCCCAGCATCACCACGCTGGACAACCAGCCGGCCGAGATTGTGGTCGGCCAGAATGTGCCGTTCCGCACCGGGTCTTTTTCGACCGATGGCAACACGACGACACCGTTCACCACCATCGAACGGCAGGATGTCGGCCTGACCATGCGGGTGGTGCCGCGCGTGAATTCTGGTGACGTGGTGCAGCTTGATATCAGCCAGGAGGTGTCGTCGCTGTCCACCTCGACCGTCGCCGGGGCTGCCGATCTGATCACCAACCGGCGCAGCATCAAGACGACGGTTCTGGCCGACAATGGTGGGACGATCGTGTTGGGGGGTCTTATCACAGATGACCGCCAGCAGTTGAATTCTCGCGTGCCGGGCCTGTCGCGCCTGCCGGTGATCGGGCCGCTGTTTCGGTCAAAGAACTCCAGCGGGCGGACCCAGACGCTGTTCATATTCCTGCGCCCGACGATCCTGCGCAGCCGCAGTGATACCGCCGTGGTGACGGGTGACCGGGTACAGAAGCTGCGGGCGATTTCGGTGGATACCACTGCCGTCCTGCCGCCTTTGGCCCAACCTGCGCCCCCCCTGTCAGCCACCCGCCCTGCCGCCGCTGCACCGCGCAAACCGGCTGCGGCGTCAAAGGTGGAAATCGGGGGCGTGTATTGACCAGCGTGCCGCACACCAACCCGCCTCCGGCGGGAAAACCCGCACGGCTGGGCTTTGTCGTCGTGCTTGGGATTGCCGTCGCCCTTGTGGTCGCGGCAGTCTTGTGGACCCCGGCGAAGGACTCGCTGCTGCGGGGTGAGACGATATCGCCCGACACCGTCGTCGCCCGCGTGCAAACCACCGGTCAGGCCTATTCTGCCGCGTTGCGGAGCCTGCTTAAGGCGACCCGCGCCAATCCCACCGACGTCAAGGCCGCAAAGGACGCCGCCCGCGCCACGATCAACGAGGGCCGCGATGCCGGCGATTCGCGCATGGTGGGCGCTGCACTTGGCATCCTGCGCCCGTTCCTGACCGATCCTGACCCCGAAACCCTGTATCTTGCCGCCACCGCACGCCAGTATCAGCACGATTTCCACGGCGCGCTAAAGCTGCTGGATCAGGCACTGGCCCTTGACCCCGGTGATGTGAACGCAAGGCTAAGCCGGGCGACGATCCACACGGTTCTGGGCGACTACGATCTGGCGCAAGCCGATTGCCGCGAACTTGATGGCGCGGGGGGTGTGGCTTTGCTGTGTCAGGCGACGGCCCTGCTGTTGACCGACAAAGCGCCGCTGATCGTCAAGCGGCTGACCTTGATGCTGGATCATCCCGAACTGATGGACCCTGCGCTGAAACCCTGGGCGCTTGGTCTGTTGGGTGAGATTGCCGAGACGTCGGGCGACGCCCCTCACGCCCGCGACTATTTCACCCAGGTGCTGGCGCTTAATCCAAAGGCGATCCGCGAAAGGCTGATCCTCGCCGATCTGTTGTTGGCCGACGGTATGGCGGCACAGGTGGCCCCACTTCTTGCCGCAGCACCGGCGACGGACGGTGTGCTGATCCGTCGGGTTCTCGCCTCTGCCGCCCTTGGGGGCAAGGACGACGCTGACAGTGCCGAACTGGCCAAGCGGTTCCAGTTGAACCTTGACCTTGGCCTGACCGCCCATGCCCGCGAGGAAGCGCGCTATTTCCTTGAAATCGCCGCTGATCCCGCCATGGCCCTGGCGCGGGCAGAAGTGAACTGGGCCCTGCAGCATGAATATGAGGATGCCCGACTGCTGATAGATGCCGCCAAAGCCACAGGTCAGCCCGCCACCGCACAGCCTGTGCTGGACTGGATGCAGGCACAAAAGATCACAGCCATTGGGCTGACCGGTCCTGCGGCTGCGCTGAAAGCCATACCATGATGCGCTGGTTCGCTGCGACTTTGCTTGCACTTTGCCTGTGGACGTGCCCGGCACTGGCGCATGAAACCACCCGGTCCTATGTCAAGCTTGACCGCGACGGCACCCAGATTGACGTCCGCATGCGCGTGGCGTTTCGCGACATCGAGGTTGCCATCTGGATTGACGAAGACCTTGACGGTGCCATCACCTGGGGTGAGGTGCAGCGCAGGCTTGACGCGATTTCCGACTATCTGGGGGCGGGGTTTTCGTTGGACAGTGGCGGCCCCTGTGCCTTGACCCGCAGCCGTGCCGATGTGTCCGACAGCGGCGGGATCGCCTATCTTGACGTCTATTTCACCGGCACCTGCCCGGACGCTGTGAAACCGCTGGTCGCAAAGTCGCGCCTCTTCACAGAGATTGACCCCGACCACCGGATGTTTCTGACCGCACAAGTCGGCGGTGCCACGACCACGACACTGTTGAGTGCCGCTAATCCCACGGTGACCCTCAGCGGGGCAAGCGGTGGCTATCTCGCCTCTTTTGTCAGCTATTTTGTCGCCGGGATCGAACATCTGGTCGGCGGTCCGGATCACCTGGCCTTCCTGTTGGTCCTGATCCTTCCGGCCATTTGCAACCCGGGCAATGGCCGTGCTGCGTTCCTGGGGGTGGTCAGTGCGATCACCGGCTTTACCATCGCCCATGCGCTGACCCTGACGGCGGTGCTGTCCAACCTGCTGCGCCCGCCCGGCGGGTTGATCGAGGTGTTGATTGCGCTGACCATCCTTGTGACCGCGCTGGACAACATCCGCCCCTTCATCCCCGCCCCGCGCCCCGCTATGGCGGCTGCGTTCGGTATCATCCACGGCTGTGGGTTTGCATCGGCGTTGGGAACGCTCGATCTGGACGGCTGGGGATTTGTGGTCGCACTTCTTGGCTTCAACCTTGGGATAGAGGTGGCACAGGTCGGACTTGTGCTGCTGGTGATGCCCGCGCTGTACTATCTGGGTGCCGGACGGCGGGTTTTGTGGCTCGGCAGCGCTGTGGCAGGCGCTGCCTCGCTGTGGTGGATATGGCAAAGAGCCGGAGCGATTCTGGCGTTGCTGTGACCTGAGGGTCGGATTTGCGGTGGCCTATGGCCCCGGCGGTCCGACGAAGCCCGCAAAACCGGCCCTGTCAGTGCACCTCGTCTGATCCTGCGCCCGCACCAGCGATTTCGCCGATTGTCGCCCGTATGCAGCATCTGCGCGGGCTTTTGCCATTTGGGGGTGAACCCCGGATCAGACATGCGTATAAGGCTTCAGGATGATTTGGCACCGTCAAAGCTGCCAAGGTAAGACACGGCAGCGGTCACAGGAAATCGGGCGCAAGAAATCTGGCGCCGTCCCGGACAGGTCGGGTTGGTTAAGGTCGGACTGTTCGGGGTGTCGCCCGAAGGCAGGCAAGGGAGTTAAGCGTGGCGCTACGTTTTGCGGGCGGACTGGCAATAGGGATCGTAGTGGTCGGCGGCGGACTTGTGGTCCTGTCGCAACTGGCACCGCTGCAAGAGCCGTCCGGCCCGGTGGCGGTCGCAAGTGCCCAACCAACAGGTCAATCCAATACGCCCACCCCACTGACACCGCCTGCCGCACCGATGGTGGATGCAGGCAAGCCCAGTGCCACGCCGGAGGCGACGAGCGCAGAAGCTGCGACCACAGACCCGGCGACGGCAGGTGCTGCGACCACAGACGCCGCGACACAAAATGCCGCGACAGCAGGTGGTGAGGTCGAAGGTGCTGCGACACCAAACTCCGCGACAACAGGCTCCGCGACAGCAGGTGCTGAGGCCGAAGGTTCTGCGTCGGCAGGGGCTGTGCCCGAGGCCGATGCGCCACAGGCCGTTGCCCCGCAGGCTGCTACTACCCCTGACGCCGCGACTGAAGGCTCTGCACCTGCCGATGCTGCCCCTCAAGCTGAAGCGTCCGGGGCGGCTGCGCAGGCAGGTCTGGATGCGCAGGCGGCTGGGGCGCAGGCTCCTGGCTACGATGCTGCTGCCGCGTCCGCGCTGCAAGAGGCCTTGGCAGCGCCTGCCCGACAACCGGCAGAATCCGTTCTGAAACTGGCTGCGCCCGCCGAGCAACCCGCTGCGCCGGTTCTGGAACCGTCAGCCCCTCTTCTGCAACCAACGGAACCCGCCTTGCAATCGTCGGATCCTGTTCCGCAACCCTCAGAGCCGATCCTGAAACCGGCAGAACCGGCCCTGCAACCCACACCGCCCGTCCTGCAACCAACTTCTCCCGTCCCGCAACCTGCCGAGCCTGTGGCACCTGCGGCCATGGCTGCGGCGGCGGATTTGCCGGTGTTGCCTGATGTGCCCGCTGCCCAACAGGCCGCCCCGGCTTTGTCATCGCTTGACGCCGCATTGGCGGCTCAGGCGGTCGAGGTTGGGCCGAAGGCGGCGCAGGCTGTGGCCCCCGATCCGGTCGGCAATCGGGATGCGCTTTTGGTGCCCTCGCAAAAGGCCGGGCTGACAGAACCGAGCCGTCTGCCGCAGATCGCCGCGGCCGAGGACCCCGGCCTGACCCCAGCCCCGTTGCCGTTGGTACTGACCCCCGCCCAAAATGACAGCCAGCCCAAGGTCGCCCCGCTTGCGCCGCGCGTGATCGTGCCGGTGACCCCCGTGCTGCCCCCGGCCAAGGCCATCCAAAGCACGATGCCGACCACGCTGGAGCCAACTGTTCCCGGCGTTGCGACCAATGCCCTGCCGCATGTTGGCGACCCGCCCAAAGGCAGGGGTGACACAGCCCAGGCCGAGGCCGCGCCCGGACCGCTGGTCACCTATGCCCGCCTGTTTGACGGGGCGGGTGGCAAGCCCTTGTTCGCCATTCTGCTGCATGATGTCGGTGGTGCCGGGATGGCGCGGGCCGATCTGGCCAACCTGCCGTTTCCTGTGACCTTCGTGATTGACCCCTTGGCTGCCGATGCCAAAGAGGCCGAGGCGACCTACCGCGCCGCAGGTCAAGAGGTGCTGATGCTGGCCGACGGCATCCCTCCGGGGGCGACGGCGGGCGACGTGGCGCAGACGTTTCAGACCCTCGCCGAGGTTCTGCCGCAGGCGGTGGGGGTGATCGACATGGCCACGCTGGGCTTTCAGGACAACCGGGCTTTGGCTGCCATGGTCTTGCCGGTGATTGCCGATCAGGGGCGCGGGTTGGTGACTTATGATCAGGGTCTGAACGCCGCCGATCAGATTGCGCGGCGCGACGGGTTGCCTGCGGCGGTGGTGTTCCGCCGTCTGGACGGGGCCGGGGAAAGCCAGCCCACGATCCGCCGCTATCTGGACCGCGCCGCCTTCAAGGCCGCACAGGAAGGGTCGGTCGTCGTGCTGGGCGACACGCGCACCGATACGGTGGCGGCAATCCTGCAATGGGCGATTGAGGGCAAGGGGGCCACCGTGGCGCTGGCCCCGGTGTCGGCTGTGATGGGGTTGAAGTAGGGGTTTTGGCTGGGCTGATTGCCCGTCCTATGCGTTATTTTGCGTGTGATATGGGTGCGTTAATACACGTGTTATGCTTTGTAATATATTGATATTGTTATATTTTCGGAATTTTGTTAAGAGTTTTTTAGGGTTTGATATCACAGGGCGGCAGAGTGAACCCGATGCGGAATTGCTTTGGGGTCAGACGGCCGACCGGGCTGGGTTAGGTGGGATAAGCCCCGCCCTCCCTCAACCGTTGCCGCGTTTTGTGAAGGTTCCGGTATCCTCTGCGGCGCGGCGCAGGGCTTTGGATTTGTTCACCGTCTCTTGATATTCGGCTTCGGGGTCGCTGTCGTAGACCACGCCGCCGCCAGCCTGAATGTACAGGTTTTCGTCCTTCAGCACGGCGGTGCGCAGGGCGATGCAGAAGTCCATCTCGCCGTTGGCTGCGAAATAGCCGATGCCGCCGCCGTAGATGCCGCGCTTTTCAGGCTCAAGTTCGTCGATGATCTCCATCGCGCGGACTTTTGGTGCGCCCGAAACCGTGCCAGCGGGCATACCGGCCAGAAGAGCCGACAGCGCGTCCTGACCGTCGGCGATCTGGCCCACGACGTTTGAGACGATGTGCATGACGTGGGAATACCGCTCGACAATGAACTGTTCGGTCGGGCGGACGCTGCCGATTTTGGCGACCCTGCCCACGTCATTGCGGCCAAGGTCCAGCAGCATCAGATGTTCGGCGCGTTCCTTCTGGTCGGCCAGCAGGTCAAGCTCCAGCGCCTTGTCTTCTTCGGGCGTGGCACCCCTTTTGCGGGTTCCGGCGATGGGGCGGATGGTGATTTCACCCTCGCGCAGCCGGACGAGAATTTCGGGCGAGGCGCCGATGACCTGAAAGCCGCCGAAGTTGAAGAAAAACATGAAGGGCGAGGGGTTGGTGCGCCGCAGGCTGCGGTAAAAGGCGAAGGGCGGCAGGGTGAAGGATTGCGTCCAGCGCTGGCTTGGCACGACCTGAAAGATGTCACCGGCGCGGATGTAGTCCTTGGCCTTTTCCACGGCGGCCTTGTAGCCGTCATGCGTGAAGTTTGACGTTGCCTGACCCACGGCAGCAGCCTCACCCAGATCACGCGGGGCAACGGGCGCACGGTCAAGGTCGCGCAAGGCATCCATCACGCGTTCGGCGGCCTGTGCATAGGCGGCGCGGGCCGACAGGCCAGAGGACACCCAGGCGGGGGCAACAACGGTCACCTCACCCTTGACACCGTCCAGCACGGCCACGATGGACGGGCGCAGCAGCACGGCATCTGGCAGGCCCAACGGATCGGGGTTCACGTTGGGCAAGTGTTCAACAAGGCGGATCATGTCGTAACCCAGATAGCCGAACAGGCCAGCGGCGATCGGCGGCAACCCGTCGGGCAAGTCGATCCGGCTTTCGGCGATCAGGGCGCGCAATGAGGCCAAAGGGGGCAGCGGGTCCGCCACAAAGGCCTGCGCATCAAATCGCGCCTCGCGGTTCAGGCGGGCTTTGGTGCCGTGGCACTGCCAGATCAGATCGGGCTTCATGCCGACGACAGAGTAGCGGCCCCTGACCTCACCCCCCGTCACGGATTCCAGCATGAAGGTGTCGGGGCGCGCCTCGGCCAGTTTCATCATCAGAGAGACCGGGGTATCAAGATCGGCCGCAAGGCGGGCGTAGACCACTTGATTGCGCCCCGCGCCCCAGGCCCGTTCAAAGGTGGCAAAGTCCGGGGCGAGGGTCATTGTCAGTTCATCCGGGCCTGAACGGCGGTGATGGCGGGTTGGTTGATCGCAAGGCCGCCTTGCGTCGTCATCGCGGTTGAGAACAGGTCATAGGCGTCTTGCGCGATGGATTGCGCGGCTTGGGTCGACAGTTGGTCAAGGCTTTTCTTCGCCGTGTCGCTGGTGCGGTCTGCCGGGGTGACGGTGTCAAGGCGGATCAGGGCGACAGTGCCTTTGGTGTCGATCTTGACGATGTCGCCGGTTTTCAGGGTAAAGGCGGTGGTCAGCACCTCTGCCGGGATACCGTCCAGCGTGGCA
This sequence comes from Rhodobacterales bacterium, assembly GCA_038231775.1. Taxonomy (GTDB): domain Bacteria; phylum Pseudomonadota; class Alphaproteobacteria; order Rhodobacterales; family Rhodobacteraceae; genus Stagnihabitans. The sequence continues at coordinate 10,229 of JBBRKS010000021.1, forward strand.
GAGCGGGTGGTGGACGAGATGTGGTCGGTGATGCCCAGCGTTTCCAGACGGGTGCCGGATTTGACGGCGGCAAGGTCGGTGTCGGCAAGGGCGGTCAGCGCCTTGGCCAAGGCATCGGCGTGCAAGGCGGTGGTGACCTTGGGCAAGGCTTTGTCCAGCGGAACCGGGGTCGGCGGCACGGTTTCGGTGACTTGCAGCACGATCAGGCCGCCATCGGTCAGCGCCACGGCTTGGGCAAAGTCGCCGGGTTGCATCGCCTCGACCGCTTTGACAAACGCCGGATCGGCAGAAAGCGGGTCGTTGTCGTCGGCCCCGGCGGCATAGTCGGTGCTGCCTTGGGTCATGCCCTGATCCTTGGCGGTTTCAGCGACGCTGGAGCCGCCTGCCAACAGGTCATTGACCGTTTCAAACTTGGTTTCGATGGCCTTGGCGGCGGCGGTCAGTTGCAGATCGCCCATCAGCTTGTCATGCGCCTGCGCGTAGGGGGTGATCTGCGCTGACAGAATCGCGTTCATCCGGTACAACGCTGGCCCAAGGTTTGACGGCAGCGGGCCGACCACGCCGGGCGCTGTCAGCGCAAAAACGTCCTTGCCCGCAGCGCCAAGGTCAGCCGCGCTGACATCACCCATGTCGATATCGGTCAGGGCAAGACCGCGGGCTTTGACCAGATCCTCAAACGAGGTGCCGGCGTCAAGCTTGGCCCTGGCGGCCTTGGCCTCTTCATCAGTGGGAAATACCAGCCGTTCGACAAGGCGCTTTTCGGGCACGTTGTAGGTGTCAGAAGCGGCGTCATAGGCCTCTTTGATCTTGGCCTCGTCGATCTTTTGATCCTTGGCGATGTCGGCGGGTTGCAGAACGGCGTAGACCACACGCTTGGCCTCTGGCCGGGTGAAATCGGCGATATGGGCGGTGTAGAACGCTTTAAGGTCGTCAGCGGATGGGGGGGGCAGCTTTTGCGGCAGGCTGGCTTCGGTCAAGGGCAGGAGGGTTATGCCGCGCTTTTCGCCCTGATAGGCATAAATCGCATCGGTCAGGGGTTGCGGGGTGATGACACCGCCAACGATGGCGGCTTGCAGGACCTGGCGTGCCAGATCGGCGCGCATGCCGGTTTCGAAATCCTTGACGGTCAGGCCGTTCTGTTCCAGCACCTGCGCATAAATCGTGCGGTCAAATTTGCCAGCGACATCGAGAAAAGCCTTGGTGGCGGCGATCTTTTGGGCAACCTGCAGGTCACCGACCGACAGACCCAGACGCAACGCCTCGTTGTCCAGCGCTGCGTTCGAGATCAGGCTTTGCAGGACCTGCGCGTCCAGCCCGAACATCTGCGCCTGTTGCAGGGTGAACTGCTGGCCGAACTGTTTGGAGAATTGGGCGATCTGCGACTTGAAGGCGCGGGCGTATTGCGTGGTGGTCACGTCAACCTTGCCGACCGTCACCACACTATCGACCGCGTGGCCAAAGTTGGTGACCCCGTAGCCGCCAAGGCCGATGACGATCATCCCCAGCATGACAAAGGCCAGAATGCTGGTGCCCGCACGAGAGCCTTTGCGGGCCGTGATCTCATCTGCGTCCTTGGGCGTCGGGGTCTTGGCCATGGCTTTTCGTCCTTTGCAAAGTCGCATGGGTTTAAGCTGAAAGTCCGGCAGGGGGCAAGGGCAGGGCGGGGCCACACGATTTTTCTGCGAAAAATCTGTGCGGGTTGGGTTTGCGGGGGAAGTTTTCGCGGTTTGGATTTTTCTGCGAAAAATACTGCCCCTTCGGACCTGTCAGGGGTGAAAGGCGGCCAGACGCCGGAACAACTCGGCAATGCCGCCTGCATCGACATTGGCAAAGGCGATGCGGATCTGGCGCTGGCCGTCGGGTGAGCCTTCGGGCTGGAACATCGAACCGGGCAGCATCAGGACCGAGGCCTGGGTGACTGCCGCCTTGCACACCTGTTCAGAGGTCAGCGCGAAGGGGTGTTCGACATAGGCGAAATAGGCACCACAACCGATCAGCTTCCAGCCCGGCAAAGCGTGAAAGCCCGCGACCATGGCAGCGCGGCGCGACAGAATCTCTGCCCGTTCCCCCGCCACCCATTGGGTCAGGTTGCGCATCCCCCACAGGGCCGCAATCTGGCCCAACTGGCTGGGGCAGATCGCGACGGTGTCGAGGAATTTTTCAACCTCTGCCAGCCGCGCGGTTGAGGCTGTGATGGCGCCCACCCGGTGGCCGGTCAGCCGGTAGGCTTTGGAGAACGAGTAAAGCTGGATGAAGGTGTCATCCCAGTTCGGGTCGGTGAACAGATCGTGGGGCCGTGCGCTGCGGCTGTCAAAATCGCGGTAGGTTTCGTCGACGATCAGGGCGATTTTGTTGGCACGGGCAAGGTCGCGAAAGGCGGTCAGAGTCTCAGCCGGGTATTCAACGCCGCCGGGGTTGTTGGGCGACACAAGGACGATGGCCCTGGTTCTGTCGGTGACAAGGCCTGCGGCCTGTGCGGCGTCCGGGATCAGGTCCGGGCCGGTCTGCAGCGCCACAGCGCCGATCCCGGCCATGTCGAGCCACATTTTGTGGTTGAAGTACCACGGGGTTGGCAAGATCACCTCGTCGCCACTGCCTGCCAATGTCGACAGAACCGCGCAGAACGCCTGATTGCAGCCTTGGGTGATGGCGGTCTGGTCTGGGGTGATGGTGCCTGCGTAAGCGCTGCTCCACTGGCTGGCGATTTCAGCGCGCAGGGCGGGCAGGCCAAGGACGGGGCCGTACAGATGCGCGTTGGGGTCGTTGAGGGCTGCATCGGCGATGGCCTGACGCAAGGCCAGTGGGGGCAGGTCGATGGGCGCGGCCTGACTGACATTGATCAAAGGTTTGTCGGCTGGAAAGGTCAGCCCGGCAATCCAGCGCCGCGCCTCCATCACCGGGGGCGGGTCGGTTGCGGCCATGGCGGGGTTAAGCGGGGTCAGCTGGGTCATGGCGCGCCTCCTTTGGTTTGGGGTGAGTGAACCTTGCTGGGCGGTCAAGCGCAAGGGGGCAGTCTAAAGAGGCATGGAGTGCGGTGATGGCGCGAAGTGCTGAGGGGCATGTCCGACAGAACATGGCCGCGGCATTGCCTTTCCTGAATTGGCCAAGCGCCAAGCGGCTCTCGACGGATGGAAGATCGACTGCTGTGCCGCCTGCCATGAAATGACCCATCGCATAGGGTGCACCCCGGTCGGATCAACCTCAGCCAACCGGCATTATCCTTTGAGGAACTTGCGCCGCGATTCCTCGGCGATGGCCTGCAGCATCTCGACCCGGGCGAGGTCTGCCATCACGGACTTGCGGGCCGCCTCATCCGTCAGGGTTGCCAGATGGGCACGCAGAACGGCGGCCTCTTTCTTGCGGGTGATCTCTTCGGGCAGAACACCGGCTTCGGCCATGATGCGGAACCCCACCGCGTCGCCCGCCGAAATATAGGCGTCGCCCGGGTGGTCCGGCAACGGCTTGCCCTCACCCGCCAATCCCTGCAACTGGCCCCTCAGGCGGGCCTTGGTGATCTGCTGTCCAGCCAGCTTTGAAAGCCACGACATGAGGCACCTGTGCGCATTGTCCTGCACTGGTACTATGGGGCTTGGGGTCGGTCAAAGAAAGGGGGCCCTTTGCCCCCTCGGTGCAAGAGCACCTCACCCCCGTGAGTATTTGGCAAGGAGCAATTGGAAAGAGCGGGTCTTGCGGTTGCTCTTTGCCCAAATACTCCCGCTGGAGGCCGTGGCCGAGCTGGTTGGCTGCAAGCCAGAAGCGAGAAAAAAATGTGCGCGGAACGCGCTCGGTTGGTTTGTTTGGGCGGTCCGCAGCAGGGGGCGCGGGTCTTTGAGGGCGCGCCGGACCGGTGGTGAGGCGGGGTCCGGCGCGGGGGGTCAGCCGATTTCGGCGAGGCACTTCAGGGCGGCTTGTAGTTTGGCCGCCTCGTCCTGCCGCGCTTGCAGGTTGGCTTTCGCCTCATCCACCACCTCTTCGGGGGCAGAGGCGGCGAAGGCGGGGTTGTTCAGGCGGGCGTTCAGGCCCCCGATTTCCTTGGACAGTTTGTCCATGGTTTTGGACAGGCGGGCCTTTTCTTCGGCGATGTCGATCAGGCCTGCCAAGGGAATTGCGAAACTGGCACCGTCCAGCGCGAGGGTGATGGAGCCTTTGGCGGCAGGCCCTTCGGTGAAGGTTTCTATGCGGGCCAGACGGCGGATGATCGCCTCGTTCCGCTGCCAGGCGGCGCGGGCGTCAGGCGAAAGGGTCATGGCGATCAGGTCGATTTTCAGCCCGACCGGCACGTGGACCTGCGCGCGCGCAGAGCGGATTTCGTCGATCAGCGTGGTGACGAAGGCCATTTCCTTTGACGCTTCGGGGTCAACCAGTGCGGTTGAGTAGGTCGGCCAGTCGGTGTGGACCAGCAGTTTGGCGCGGGTGCCGGTGGTGCCCCACAAATCCTCGGTGATGAAGGGCATGATCGGGTGCAGCAGGATCATCGACTGGTCGAGCACCCAGGCCATGGTGGCGCGGGTCTCGGCCGCGTGTTCGCCGTCAAACAGCGGCTTGGCGAATTCGACATACCAGTCGCAGACCTTGCCCCAGACGAAGGTGTACAGCGCATTGGCCGCCTGATCGAAGCGGTAGTCGTTCAGGGCGGCGTTGACTTCTGACAGGGTTCTGGCGGTTTCGCCGATGATCCAGCGGTTGGCGGTGGCTTTGGCGGTTGGCGGTTCGGCGGTGGTGGTGTGGTTTTCCCACACGCCGTTCATCTCGGCAAAGCGGCAGGCGTTCCACAGTTTGGTGCCGAAGTTGCGATAGCCTGCAATGCGTTGGGTGTCGAGTTTCAGCACTCCGCCCAAGCTGGCCATGGCGGCGTTGGAAAAGCGCAGGGCGTCGGCCCCGTATTCGTCGATGATTTCCAACGGGTCGATGACGTTGCCGAGGGATTTCGACATTTTCTTGCCCTTGGCATCTCGGACGAGGCCGTGGAGGTAGACGGTTTTGAACGGCACCTCACCCACCACGGCAAGCTGCATCATCATCATGCGGGCGACCCAGAAGAAGATGATATCCGCCCCGGTGATGAGGGTGGAGGTGGGGAAATATTTGGCGAGTTCATCGGTTTGCTCGGGCCAGCCGAGGGTGCCGATGGGCCAGAGGCCGGAGGAGAACCATGTGTCGAGGACATCGGGGTCGCGATGAAAGCTTACACTCGTTACCTGACCGATAGGGACATCCCCGAGCTGGCTTGCCGAAATGTTTTGAATTGCTCCGACAAATGCAGCCTCCCTCCGGAAGGATGGTTCCCCCACAGAAATTTTGACTTCTGGACCATACCATTCTTGTGCCGCCATAAGCGCATCAGCCCCAGTCGCTGCACAAAACTCCTTGAAACCACCACCGACATCTGCTGCCCCAGTAATAAACGAGCCTCTTGGTAGGTTCGGCCCATACCAAACCGGGATCTGATGCCCCCACCAGAGTTGGCGGGAGATGCACCAAGGCTCGATGTTTTCCAGCCAGTGGAAATAGGTCCGCTCGCCCGATTGCGGGATGATCTGGGTGTCGCCGTTCCGCACGGCGTCCAGCGCGGGGCCGACGATTTTGGCGGTGTCGACGAACCATTGGTCGGTCAGCATCGGCTCGATCACGACTTTCGAGCGGTCGCCGTGGGGTTGCATGATCAGCTTGGCCTCGACCACCGGTTCAAGGGTCAGGTGTTCGGAATTGGTTTCCTCGTCCAGATGTTTGACCAGAATGGTCACGGCAAGGCCAGCGGCGGTGATGTCGGCGACGACCTGTTTGCGCGCCTCAAACCGGTCAAGACCACGGTATTTTTCGGGGACGAGGTTCAGGCTATCCACTTCGTTTTCGTCGGTGGGGGAGCCTGCGGCGATCTGACGGGCGCGTTGCACGGCGACCTCATAGGGCGCACCGTCGGCACGCATCTGGGCGCGGGTGTCTATCAGGCGGTACATCGGCAGATTGTGGCGCTTGGCGACCTGGTAGTCGTTGAAATCATGCGCGCCGGTGATTTTCACCGCACCCGAGCCAAAGGTCGGGTCGGGGTATTCGTCGGTGATGATCGGGATCAGGCGGTCACACAAGGGCAGGTGGACCATCTTGCCCACGATGGGGGCATAGCGGGCGTCACTGGGGTGAACGGCCACAGCGCCGTCGCCCAGCATGGTTTCGGGCCGCGTGGTGGCAATCGAGATATAGTTGCGCTTTTCACGGAAGGTCACCTGACCCGTCGCGTCTTTCTCAACATAGTCATAGGTTTGCCCATCGGCGAGAATGTATTTGAAGTGCCACATATGGCCCTTCACCTCAATATTCTCAACCTCAAGATCAGAGATGGCGGTTTCGAAATGGGGGTCCCAGTTGACCAGACGTTTGCCCCGGTAGATTTGTTTGTCATTGTACATTTTGACAAAGACTTTGGTGACGGCGTCGGGAAAGTTGCCGGACATGGTGAACGCCTCACGGTCCCAGTCGCACGACGCGCCGAGGCGTTTAAGCTGGTTGATGATGGTGCCGCCGGACTGCTCTTTCCACTCCCACACCTTGGCCAAAAACCCCTCACGCCCCATGTCGCGGCGGGTCGGTTGTTGGCTGCGGGCCAACTCGCGCTCGACGACCATTTGCGTGGCGATGCCCGCGTGGTCGGTGCCAACCTGCCACAGCGTGTCGTGGCCCTGCATCCGGTGCCAACGGATCAGGATATCCTGCAGCGTGTTGTTGAAGGCGTGGCCCATGTGGAGGGAGCCTGTCACATTCGGCGGCGGGATCATGATAGAGAACGCCTCGGCACCCGGTTTGGCGTTGGCCCCCGCAGCCCCGACCTTTTGCGCGGTCCACAGCGCGGAAATGCGGGCTTCGGCCTCGGCGGGGGTGAAGTTCTTTTCCATGGGCATGGGCGCGATCCTGATCTGGTTTGCAGGTCTATTAGCGAAGTCTCAGGGGTTGGAAAAGCCAATTGGAGCGGGAAAGCCGTTCCGACTTGCGATGGAGCGACCCTTTTCGGGCCGTTCGAAACGGAGGATGGCTGGCGTTGGCCCTAATTCTGGGTGGCGTGATCCGGTTGACCCATGCCGTGCCAGAGCTTGACGTTGCGGAGAGCCTCGACCCCAAGGGGTGATGACCCAAGGCCGCGTGGACCGCGTTTGGCGTGAAATTCCACCTTCAAAGGGTCGGGCGGGGTTCATTTTCGACTGCAGTTTCGTGGCAAATGGCGCTTGTGGTGGGCGGGCAAGCACGTCGAAAAGCGCGTGGATCAGCCGTCACGCAGGCGCGCCAGTCGCTGTGTGGTATCTGCCGGATGAGCCATACAGGCACGCGCTTTGACTGCACGGTGTGTTATGCAGATTTGTCGGCCAACCGGTGGGCTTTATTCGATGTCTTGCGCCAAAGGTCCCCGGCAGCGCGGGACTGGGGGGCTCGATGCCCGCCGGTCCCGCCCTCTTGGCTGGCGAAATTTCAGGCGGGGCCGACCAAGGCCAGTACGGCGCCCTGGGGGTCTTTGATCTGCAAGGTGAATGACCCGCCGGGGATTGGGTCAGGGCCGCGGGTTACGGTGCCGCCGCCTGCCGTCACAGCCTCGGCTGCGGTTTTCACCGAGGTCACCCCGAAATAGGCCTTCCAGAACGGCGCGCCGGGGGCTGCAAAGGTGCCGCCGATGTCCTGACCTTGCCGGGCGATCAGGTGATAGGTCATGCCCGGCCCCATCTCCAGGCTGCGCGAAATCTTCCAGCCGAACAGTTGTTCGTAAAACGCCATGGCGGCGGCGGGATCTGATGTCACAAGGTCTTGCCAGTTGCCGTGCCCGATGTCTTGCGCGGAAAACGCCTGACTGCCCGCACCGTCCGTGGGCAGCGGTTGCAACATGGCAAAAGCAGCCCCCTGCGGGTCCAGCAGAATGGCAAAGCGCCCGGTGTTTGGGATGTCAGCGGGCGGCACGATCAGCTTTGCGCCAAGGTCGGTCGCCTGGGCTGCGGTCGCGTCGCAATCGTTCACCGCAAAATAGATCGACCATGCGACGGGCTGACCGTCCATCGCCTGCATCGCCCCTGACACCATCGCAGCGCCTGCCGCGCCAAGCATATAGGTCATGCCTTGCATCTTCGGATCGGTCCAGGTCCAGCCGACAATCGCGGTGTAAAACACTTGCGCCTTGGCCAGATCACTGGTGGCCAGTTCATACCAGCAGGGCATTCCGTGAAAATCGGGCATTGTCATTCCTCCCAACAGCGCAGGTCACAGGTTAGCCGATTCGGTGCGGCGGCGATATGACAGAGACCGCTGCGCGACCCGTTGCAGCCAAAGCCTGCCGGGGCGTTGGCCCATCGGCGCCTTATCCCAATGGCGACGGGTGGCGGCGTTAAACCGCCCGGTCCAGCCGAGTGCTGAGATGGATCAGGCTTTCTGACGACTTCACCCCGGTCATCGCGCCGATCTGGTCCAGCACATTGTCCAAGGCTGCCGTGCTGGGTGCGGCGATCTGCAACAGCAGATCGAAGCGGCCAGAGGTGGTGAAGACGCGTTCAACCTCGGCAATCGCCTTCAGGCGCGACAGGATTGCCGCTTGTCCGCGCGGTTCGATCGTGACCAGAACTGACGCGCGCAGACGCCCTTGACGCGCCTCTTCGCCCAGCTTCAGGGTGTAGCCTGCGATGATGCCAGAGGTCTCAAGCCGCTCCAGCCGGGCCTGGATGGTAGAGCGCGCCACCTTCAGTTTGCGCGCCAAAGTGGCCACCGAAACCCGCGCATCGGCGCTAAGCAGGGCAATCAGGCTGCTGTCGAGGTCGTCCATACAATGTGCCTTCCTTTTTCGTCATTATGCCGATCTAATCGCACAAATATATAGTTTTGTTCGGTGAAGTTGTAACCCATATGCAGCATCCTACGTTGCAGGAAAAGGGCGGCTCATACGCACCTGGCCTGGTTGGAAAAACCGAGCTTGTGCCGAGGCCGACCTGTCCACGAGTGTGGCAACGGGGAGGGACAAGCATCTTGTTGGCAGAGAGGATAACGCCGATGGGACTGTCCAAAACGATCTGGACCAATCCGACCGAATACCTGCGCAACCAGCAGCCGGAGAATCCGGTGCTGTTCTTTGCGCCCCAGACCGTGCAGGCGACCGCGCGTCGTTTTCTGCAAGGGTTTCCGGGCCTTGTGACCTATGCGGTCAAGTCGAACCCGTCTGAAGAGGTGGTTGAAAACCTGATTGCCGCTGGCATCAAGGGCTTTGACTGTGCCTCGCCTTTCGAGATTGACCTGATCCGCCGGTTGGACCCGGATGCGGCGATCCATTACCACAACCCGGTGCGTTCACGCCCCGAGATTGCCTTTGCGGTCGCACGCCACGTCAAGTCGTGGTCGGTTGACAGCCGGTCTGAACTGGCCAAGCTGATCGAAATGGTGCCGGTTGAGGGATGTGAGATTTCGGTGCGCTTCAAGCTGCCGGTGTCGGGTGCGGCTTACAACTTTGGTGCCAAGTTCGGTGCGACGGCCGACGTCGCGGCTGACCTGCTGAAAACCGTGGCGGCTGCGGGCTATATTCCGTCGATCACCTTCCACCCGGGCACGCAATGCACCGATCCGGAAGCCTGGGCGACCTATATCCGTGAGGCGGCGGTGATTGCCGCCAATGCCGGTGTCAAAATCGCTCGGTTGAACGTAGGCGGCGGGTTTCCGAACAATCGTGAGGGTGGCGTCACCGTCGATCTGGACGCGATCTTTTCGACCATCGACCGGGTGGCGTCGGAAAGCTTTGGCGCGGACCGTCCGGCCTTGGTGTGCGAGCCGGGCCGTGGTTTGTGTGGCGATGCCTTCGCTGTGGCCGCCAAGGTCAAAGCGGTGCGCGATGACACCCATGTCTTTCTGAATGACGGCATCTACGGCTCGATGTTCGAATTCAGCCAGATTGGCATCATCAACCGGATTGAGGTGCTGGACCCGAAAGGCCAGCGCCGCAACGAGGCTCCGCTTGGCCGTGTCGTGTTCGGGCCGACCTGTGACTCTGTGGACCGTCTGCCCGGTGAGGTGCCGTTGGCCGCTGACATGCAGGAAGGTGACTATGTCGTCATCCAGGGCATGGGGGCGTATTCGACCGTCACCAACAGCCGTTTCAACGGGTTTGGTGAGTTGGGCGTTGTTACGGTTCTGTCCCTGAAGCTGTAAAGCCCGCTGAGGCCGCATTAAATTCGCCCCCCGTCCGGTCAAATCCGCGCGGGGGGTTAGCTTTTTGCAAGACTTGTCGGTTAGCATGATGAAAGGCGCGCAAGTTCGTGCGCCCGATCTGATGCTACAGGAGGCCCCGTCTGGCTTTGTTTGACCGCCTGTCCCCGATCGTGCAGTTGCGCCGCTGGTGGCGTGGCCAACCGATTGCGCCGGTTGAAACGGTTCCGACCCCGATGCCGGGGCGCAAGCGCGGTCAGGTGGATCATGTCATCCTGTTGGACGGCACCCTGTCCAGCCTGCAACCGGGCTATGAGACTCATATCGGGCACATTTTCAACTTGCTGGTGCGGTCGGGGTCGCGCGCCCATTTGCGCCTGTATTACGAGGCCGGAACGCAGTGGCAAGGCTGGCGGCACGGCTGGGATCTGGTGCAGGGCCGCGGCATGGACGGACAGATTCTGCGCGCCTATGGCTGGCTGGCCAGTCATTACCGGCCCGGCGACCGGATTTTCCTGTTGGGCTATTCGCGGGGGGCTTATGCGGTGCGATCCCTCGCCGGGGTGATCGACCGGGTTGGCCTGCTGCGGCAAGCAGAGGCGACGGAACGCGGCGTGCATCTGGTCTGGCGGCATTACCGCTCGGCACCCGACAGTGCTGCGGCCCGCGCCTTTGCCGCCAGCTATTGCTATGCCCAGACCACGATCCAGATGGTCGGCGTGTTTGACACGGTCAAATCAATGGGGGTCCGCTTGCCTCTGCTGTGGATGCTGCTGAACGACAAGACCGCGTTTCACAACCATCACCTTGGCCGCGCGGTGCAGCACGGCTTTCAAGCTTTGGCGCTGGATGAGACACGGCAGGCGTTTGAGCCTGTGTTGTGGACCAGCCCGCCCGACTGGCCCGGTAATGTCGAACAGATGTGGTTTCGCGGCGCGCACGGCGATATCGGCGGACAGGTCGGGTCGGCGATGGCCTCTCGTCCGTTGGCCAACATCGCGCTGATCTGGATGCTCGACCGTGCGATGGCGGCTGGCCTGCCGCTGGCCGCCAACTGGCGCGAGGGGTTGGCGACCGATGTCAACGCACCGATGGTTGGCACCTGGCGCAGTTGGGGCAAGTGCTTTTTGTGGCGCCGTCGCCGCAAGGTGGGGATGGATGCGTCAGAACAGTTGCACCCGTCGCTGGCCGGGGTGCGGCGGCGCAGACGGCTCTTTCCCTGACGCGGCGCTGTGGGTCATACTGGGGGCCAAACCGTTGGACTTTTAGAACCGGAACACCGCCATGCGAAACCTGACCGTCGCCGCCACCCAATTCGCCTGCAGCTGGGACCTGCCCGCCAACCTTGACCGCGCCGAGGCGCTGGTGCGACAGGCGGCGGGTCAGGGTGCCGGGCTGATCCTGATTCAGGAATTGTTCGCAGCCCCGTATTTCTGCATCGAACAACATGCCCGCTATTTCGCGCTGGCGCAGCCGTTTGACGGCCACCCGCTGATCGCCCGCTTTGCCGATCTGGCGCGTGAATTGGGGGTTGTGCTGCCCTGTCCGTATTTCGAAAAGGCCGGGCCTGCGTTCTTCAACTCGTGTGCGATGATCGACGCGGATGGCCGCATCCTTGGCAATTACCGCAAGACCCATATTCCACAGGGGCCGGGCTATGAGGAAAAGTACTATTTCTCACCCGGCGATACCGGCTACAAAGTCTGGGAGACGGCGGCGGGCCGGGTTGGCCTTGCGATCTGCTGGGACCAGTGGTTTCCCGAATGCGCGCGTTCGATGGCGCTGATGGGGGCAGAGATCTTGCTGTATCCGACCGCCATCGGTTCAGAACCGCCCGCCCCCGATTACAACAGCCAACCCCATTGGGAGGTGTGTATGCGCGGCCATGCCGGGGCCAATATCATGCCAGTTCTGGCTTCTAACCGGATCGGGCACGAAGTGGCACCGGGCGGGCGAGGTCTGACATTTTACGGGTCAAGCTTCATTTCCGACCATGCCGGACAGATCGTCGCCAAAGCCAGCCGCGATGTGTCAGAGGTGATAACGGCGACGTTTGATCTGGACATGATCGGCGACCTGCGCGCCTCGTGGGGGATCTTCCGCGACCGGCGGCCAGAGACTTATGGCGCGGTGGCCACGCTGGATGGCAGGGGCTAAAGTGTTGGGCCATATCGGTTTGCCGCGTCGTGCAATCTTGCCGAACCGGGATGACGTGCTGGCAAAGACGACCCTTCAGCCAAATAATTCACGTGCCGTCAGGCTGGCTTAGCCGCACTTCAAGCTCTTCTCGCAGTTTCAGGATCATCGCACCTTCGGGCGCAGGCTGATGGCGGCTTTGACCAGCCGCAGGGCAGCGGGCGCGTCAAACTTTTGCACGGTGGTGGCGGCCTTGCGCAGGTCGTCAGCCGTCAGCGCCTGCAAGTCCGACTGACGCTTGCCCAAAGTCGCGATCACCACGCGCAGGGCGTCGGCCCACTCTGCCGCATCCATCTTTTCGGTGTCGATTTCGGGATAGTCGCTGAAATCATCGGGAAAGAGGTCGTCAAACGTGGTTATCCCCAGCCGTTTGTTCAGGCGGCGGTTGCTTTCCAGATAGGGGGCCAAAAAGGTGCGCGCCGCATCGGCAGAAGGTGCCATCCGATCCTGATGCCAGGGAAACGCATCCAAAAGCCGCATCGTTACAGAGTCATCGCCCAAAGCGGCGTTCGCCAGATGGCCGATCTTGGTCTGCACGCGGCCAAGCGAGGGGTTGACGTCGGGCTTGCGTTCCAGACCTACGGGATTGTACCCCAGCACCCACAACAGGTCATCGACAATGTCGCCCTTGCGCAAAAGGCTGCGGTCAAACACCCGCACCGTCACATTTTCCGACCCGAAGGCATTTTCCCACAGGCTGATCCGGCGGTCATAGTCCAGATACAGCCGCTGATGGGGCTGCGGATCTGGCAGCGGCGTCAGCGCGTGGCCCCAAAGCTGGCCTTCATGCGGGCGGTCGGGTTTGGCACCTTCCTGATGGTGCGACACGGCGTGGCGGTCCTGACGGCGCAGGTAGACCACGATCTTCACCTGATCAAATACCTTGCGCAACGCATCGGCCAGCGCATCAATCGGAGCCTGATGGAACATGAACGAGAAATTCTCGGATGAACCAAACACGTGATCGGCCGGGTAAGCGGCCAGAAACTGTGCCAGCCGCGTCGGATCAACCACCCTGAAACCGTCCGGCACGATCTGGCCGGGCGTCACATAATCAAGGAAGTTGTGCAGATGGGGCCATGGCTGGATATGAGCAAACGCCATGCCGCGCTTCAGAAGGCGGCCCTCGTTGGCCTTGAACGTCTCTTGCACCGTGGACGTGCCGGTTTTGTGCGAGCCGATGTGAAGGCTAAGGCATTTCATGGCGGCGGGACCTTCGGCATCAACGGCATTCCGGGAGGTGTTCTTTCAATGCAACCTGCCGGATCATAGAAGCGATCCGGCAGTCCGTGCAACCATCAAGCGACAGGCGGGCAGATCAGCGGGCGTTGACCGGCACATAATCACGCTGTTTCGGGCCGACGTACAATTGGCGCGGGCGGCCGATCTTGCCGTGTTCGCCAATCATTTCTTTCCACTGGCTGATCCAGCCAACGGTGCGTGCAATCGCGAAGATCGGGGTGAACATCGCGGTCGGGAACCCCATCGCATCCAGAATGATGCCAGAATAGAAATCGACGTTGGGGTACAGCTTTTTAGAGATGAAGTAGTCGTCCGACAGGGCGATGCGTTCCAGTTCCTTGGCGACTTGCAGGGTCGGGTTGTTGTGGATGCCAAGCAGCTCCAACACCTCGTCCGCCGATTCCTTCAGCACGGTCGCGCGCGGGTCAAAGTTCTTGTAGACCCTGTGGCCAAAGCCCATCAGCTTGACGCCAGAAGACTTGTCCTTGAATTTCGCAATGAATTCAGGGATGCGGTCCACCGTGCCGATTTCGCGCAACTGTTCAAGCGCGGCCTGATTGGCCCCGCCATGCGCAGGGCCCCACAGGCAGGCGATGCCTGCCGCGATACAGGCGAACGGGTTGGCACCAGACGAGCCGGCCAGACGCACGGTCGAGGTCGAGGCATTTTGTTCGTGATCGGCATGCAGCATCATGATCCGGTCCAGCGCCTTTTCCAGCACCGGGTTCACGACATACTCCTCCGCCGGAACCGAAAAACACATGCGCAGGAAGTTGCCAGCATAGGACAGTTTGTTGTTGGGATAGACGAAGGGCTGGCCCACCGAATACTTGTAGGCCATCGCCGCAATCGTCGGCAGCTTGGCGATCATCCGGATCGCTGCAACCTCGCGCTGCCATTCGTCGTTGATGTCAAGGCTGTCGTGATAGAACGCCGACATGGCACCCACGACGCCGACCATCGTGGCCATCGGGTGGCTGTCACGCCGGAACCCGCGGAAGAAGTAGTGCATCTGTTCATGCACCATGGTGTGGTTGGTCACGCGGTGGGTAAAATCTTCCAACTGCGCCTTGCTGGGCAATTCGCCGTACAAAAGCAGGTAGCAGGTTTCAAGATGCGAGCTTTCGGCGGCCAGTTGTTCGATCGGATAGCCCCGATACAGAAGTTCGCCCTTGTCGCCATCTATATAGGTGATGGCACTTTTGCAGGCGGCAGTAGAGGTGAAGCCGGGGTCAAAGGTGAAAACGTCGGCTTCGTCGTAAAGCTTGCGGATGTCCAGCACATCGGGTCCCAGAACCGGGGACATGACGGGCAGGTCGTAGGTCTGGCCATTCAGGCTCAGCTTGGCGGTTGTGTCAGCACTCATCTGCAGTCCCCCGTGAAAGCCCGTGACCCGTGGCAGCGGATCAGGGCGGATATCGTCGCCTTCAAGGGGCCAGGCCCCCAAGGCCGAAGGGGCGTCAGCCAGCCGCCTCGTTCAGCCTTGCAATCGTCTCGTCGCGTCCCAGCACCAGCATCATGTCGTACACACTTGGCGTGGCGGTTCGTCCGGCAAGTGCCGCCCTGATCGGGCCTGCGAGTTTGCCGAATCCAATGCCAGCCCCGGACGCTGCAGTGGTCAGGATATGCTCTAATTCCGCTTTTTCCCAAGTACCATTTTGCAACTGCAGCGTCAACGATTTGAGTATACCACGGGATACCGTATCAAGATGTGCAGCTGCGGCATCGTCGGGCACAACGGGTCGGCTGATCAACGCAAATGTCGCCTTATCAAGCAGTTCCGGGAAGGTCTTCGCACGGTCCTTCAAGCAGTACATCGCCTTCAGCATCAGGTCATGCTGCCCAGTCGTCAGGGCCGGTTTGCCTGCGACTGCAAGATAAGCCTCAAGTTCATGCAGCAGTGCAGCATCGTCGCCCATCGCGATATGCTGGCCGCAGGTATGCTCCAGCTTTTTGAAATCAAGCCGGGCCGGCGCGCGGCCGATGCCGTCCAGGTCGAACATCGCCATGGCTTCATCGCTGGTGAAGATTTCGGCATCGCCGTGCGCCCAACCCAGCCGCGTCAGATAGTTGCGCATTCCGGCGGCGGGATAGCCCATCGCCTGATACTCTTCCACCCCCAGCGCGCCGTGCCGTTTGGACAGCTTTTTGCCATCCGGCCCGTGGATCAACGGGATATGCGCCCAGACCGGCACAGCCCAGCCCATCGCGTCATAGACCATGGTTTGCCGGGCCGCATTTGCCAGATGATCGTCGCCCCTGATCACATGCGTCACACCCATGTCGTGGTCATCCACCACCACGGCAAGCATGTAAGTCGGGGTCAAGTCAGAGCGCAGAACAATCATGTCGTCCAGTTGATCGTTCCTAAACGTAACTTTTCCTTGAACGCGGTCGAGAATAATTGTCTCGCCGGTGCGCGGGGCCTTCATGCGGATCACGTAAGGCAGGTCCGGATGGGTCGCAGGGTCGGCATCACGCCATGGCGACAGGAAAATCGGATAGCGGCCAGCGGCTTCTTCACCCGCACGAAAGGCGTCAATGTCTTCGCGGGTCGAAAAGCATTTGTAGGCGGTGCCGCGGGTCAGCATGTCATGCGCCACCTCGGCATGGCGGTCCTTGCGGTCAAACTGGCTGACCACCTCGCCGTCCCAATCTAAGCCCAGCCAGGTCAGGCCGCGCAGGATTGCAGCCGTCGCCTCGGGGGTGGAACGTTCGCGGTCGGTATCTTCAATCCGCAGCAGGAATTTGCCACCACGACCCCGGGCATAAAGCCAGTTGAACAAAGCGGTCCGACCGCCGCCGATGTGCAGATATCCGGTGGGTGAGGGGGCAAAACGCGTCACGATTTGTGTGGGGTTTTCAGGCTGGGACATCGGCGCGTTAACCTTCTGGAAACCATGCTGGGCTTAGGCTGGACGCAGCTTTAGGCACATGCGGGGGGCGTTACAAGGTGGGCAAGGGGCCGGTCCATTGGGCAAGGCAGGGGTTACAGACGGTGGCAGAGGCGCCGGTGGACCTGTTCTTGTTCGTGCCGGTCTTCCTGTCCATCGGCATCGGGCTGTGGTTCACGCTTGAGGCAGAGCCTGCGCCTGCCTTCTATCTGGGCCTTGGCGGGGCGGTGTTTGTGATGGCGGGATTGGCGCGCTTTGGGCCGTGGCTGGCACGACCATTTGTTTTGGCACTCGCCTGTGTTGCTGTGGGGGCGCTGGCGTGCGGGATGCGGGTCTTGCAGGTCACCTCGCCGATGCTGGAAACACCTTATTATGGGCCAATTCAGGGCCGCATCGTGGACATTGACCGGTCGCAATCTGATGCGATCCGGCTGACGCTGGATCAGGTTGTGCTGTCAGAGGTCGCGCCTGCCGAGACCCCGGCGACCGTGCGCGTCGCCCTGCACGGCCCGCGCCCGCCGCATCCGTATGAGATGGGGACGACCGTTCAGGTCACCGCCCGCATCGCGGCCCCCGAAAGTGCGAGTGAGCCGGGCGGTTTTGATTTCCGGCGCATGGCATGGTTTCAGCAGTTGGGCGCGGTTGGCTACACCGCAAGCCCGGTGATGGTCTGGTCGCCGCCGGGGCCGTGGGATGCCTCGGTCAACCGGCTGCGCAACCATTTGTCAGCCGCGATCATGGCGCAGGTGCCGGGGGATTCGGGGGCCTTTGCGTCAGGTGCCTTGACCGGCGACCGGTCAGAGATTTCGGCAGCGGTGGTCAGCGATCTGCGCATCTCGTCTTTGGCACACTTGCTGGCGATTTCGGGGATGAACATGGCGTTTCTGACCGGCTTTGTCTTTGCGCTGATCCGCTATGGGCTGGCGCTGATCCCGCCGGTGTCGCTGCGGGTCAACACCAAAAAGGTTGCGGCCTATATCGCGTTCGGGGTGGCGCTGTTCTACCTGATCCTGTCGGGCGCGAATGTGGCGACGACGCGGGCGTTTTTGATGGTGTCGATCATGCTGGTGGCTGTCATGACAGACCGCCGGGCGTTGACGCTGCGGTCGGTTGCGGTGGCTGCGGTGTTGTTGCTGATCTGGCAGCCCGAAAGCCTGCTGGCCCCCGGGTTCCAGTTGTCGTTTGCCGCCACAATCGGCCTGATTGCGGGCTTTGGTCCGGCAGAGCGTTTGATGCTGCATCACGGCGTGCCGCGCTGGTTAAAGCCGGTGGTGTTGTTGGTGGCGAGTTCGCTGCTGGCCGGCCTCGCCACCGCGCCCTATTCGGCGGCGACCTTCAACCGGCTGACGGCTTACGGATTGCTGGCCAACCTTTTGACCGTGCCGGTGATGGATGTGCTGATGGGGGCGGGGGCGGTCGCGGCCTTGCTGGCCCCCTTGGGTCTGGCTGCCCCGGCTTTGGCGGTGATGGGCTGGTCGTCGCAGTGGATCTTGTTCATCGCCCATTGGATTTTCAGCCTGAACGGGGCCATCACCCCGGTGCCGCAACCGGGGCCTTGGGTCGTGCCGCTGATCACGCTGGGTGCTTTGTGGGCGCTGCTTTGGCAGGGGCGCGCCCGTCTGGCGGGGCTGGCCCCTTTGGCGTTGGGGTTTGTGCTGTGGGCGATGGTCGAACGTCCGGTGCTGCTGATCTCATCCGACGGGGTTCTTGCCGGGATATTGGGGCCAGAGGGTCGGGCTTTGTCAGCCCCGCGTGGTGCGGGCTTTGCCGCCGAATCCTGGCTTGCGGATGACGGCGATCTGGCCTTGCCGAAAGAGGCGGCCTTGCGGGCTGGCTTTGACGGCCCCAAGACCACGCGGCAGTTCACCGTTGCAGGCCTGCGCGGCGTGGTGCTGTCGGGCAAGACCGCGCTGTCCGGTGTGGCTGACGCATGTGCCGTGGCCGATCTGGTCGTGCTGCCCCTGCGCCTTGGCCCAAGTTTGCAGCATCCGGCGGGCTGTACCGTGATTGATGCTGCCACCCTGTCACAAAGCGGCGCTTTGGCGGGGCTGGTCGAAGCGGGCGGATTGCGGCTTGTGCCGGTGCACAGCGGTACACGCGTGTGGAGCGGTGTGACCGCGCCGGTGACCCCGGTTCTGATCCGGCCCAACCCGGCACGATTGGCGCAAAGTGGATAGGGGTAGGGAACCGGTTGCTCTTGAACCCTTTGGTGTAGCAGCGGAACTTCTATGGGAAGCCTGAAGGTTCAGGAGATGCCCGAAGTTTCACGCAAATCACGAACGATCAGGCACGACCCGAGCATTCAGGCAGACACGAACTTGTCGGCAAAGCGCGAACTCCTCTGCGTAGCCTTAGCGTTCAGGCAAAACCCGGACCTATGTTCGGATTTCACCACTCCGGCACTACATAGCAGGATCCAGGATGCGCAACCAACCAAGCCGCCCGTGATCGAAAATTGGCATCAACCGCCGCGATTTGACCCTTTAGCTGAGAACGCCGTCCCAAACCGGTTCAATAACTGCGGATCAGCCCGACCAGTTTGCCTTGCACTTTGACCATGTGGTCGGGGAAGACGCGGGTTTCGTAAGCCGGGTTTGCCGCCTCAAGTGCTATCATGCTGCCGCGACGGCGAAAGCGCTTCAGCGTCGCTTCGGCATCCTCGACCAAGGCCACGACGATATCGCCATTCTCGGCCGATTGCTGTTCCTGAATGATCACGATGTCACCGTCGTTGATCCCGGCCTCGATCATCGAATCGCCTTTGACTTCAAGTGCGTAGTGCGACCCGCGACCCGACAGCAGCGCGTTCGGCACCGTGACATGGTGGCTGACATGGGCAATCGCCTCGATTGGCACACCGGCGGCGATGCGGCCCATCATCGGGATTTCCATCGCATGCGAGGTTTCAATCGCCAACGCGGCAGCCGGGCGCGGCGGCGGCGCTGCGGGTTTTGACCCTTGCACGATGCGCGGCGTGAAGCCGACCTTTTCCATCGCTTCTGGCAGCTTCACAATCTCCAGCGCGCGGGCGCGGTGCGCCAGACGGCGGATAAAGCCGCGCTCTTCCAAGGCCGTGATCAGGCGGTGGATGCCGGATTTCGATTTCAGATCCAGCGCGTCCTTCATCTCGTCAAACGAGGGTGAAACGCCATCCGCGTCGATTCTAAGGCGAATGAAGTCCAGAAGTTCCAATTGTTTGCGTGTCAGCATGTGGAGTCACCCCAATCAAGAACAAAGACCGGGCAGCCGGTCGTTTCCCCCTGTAGCGACCCCCGTCACCACAAGTGTTAATTGAATGTTCTGCCCGTGTTCCCGGTTTGTGTCAAGAGTTTTACCGTATCACAACTGGAGGTAGAGCGTTTGCGCGCCGGCCTTTTGCGGCCCATCCCCCAAGGGGCGGATCAGCAATGCATTCGCCTCGGTCAGGATGCGGATCAGGGCGCTGTCCTGCCGGTCAAACGGGGTGATCACGCCGTCTTTCAGGCGGGCGCGCATGTAATGGGCGCGCGGGCCGGTCGCCTCTACATCCGCGCCCAGTAGGGCGCTGCGTTCTGCGGGGGCCACATCGGGGCGGCCCTGCAAGGCGCGCACCATCGGGAGGGCGAACAGATGGGCGCACACGATCGAGGACACCGGATTGCCCGGCAGCCCCAGCATTGCGACCCCCATCACCCGGCCCGCCATCAGCGGTTTGCCGGGGCGCATGGCGATCCGCCAGAAGGCGCGCTGCATCCCCAGACTTTGCGCCACCGGGCCGACCAGATCGTGGTCGCCGACCGAAGCGCCCCCGATGGTGATGATCAGATCGGCGTCCTGCGCCAGTTTCAAGACCGTCGTCAGGTGTTCGACCGTGTCGCGGGCGATGGGCAGGATGCGGGCGATTGCACCCTCGGCCTCTAGCAGCGCTGCGATGGCGAAAGAGTTTGAACAGATGATCTGGCCGGGGCCGGGGTCTTCGCCGGGCATCACCAGTTCGTCGCCAGTGGCGATGATGGCCACAACCGGGCGGCGGTGGACCTGAACCAAGGGGATGTTCATTGCGGCCAGCAGGGCCAGATCATGCGGGGCGATGCGGCGGGGGGACAGACCCTCACCCGTCTTGAAATCTTGTCCCTGCGGGCGGATGTGGCGGGCAAGGTCGGCGTTCGGTTTCACGGTAATTGCATCGCCGTCTGCCGTGATATCCTCTTGAATGATCACGCGGTCAGCGCCTTTTGGCACGGGCGCGCCGGTGAAGATGCGCACGGTCTGGCCGGGACCAACCGTGCCGTCAAAGCCCGAACCGGCCTGCGCCTGACCGATCAGGGCAAAGCGGTCACCGGCCACAGGATTGCCCTGCACCGCATACCCGTCCATCGCCGAGGCGGGGACGGGCGGCTGATCGCGGGTCGCCAAAGCGGGGGCGGCCATCATCCGGCCAACGGCTTGACGCAAAGGGACGGCTTCGGCAGGCAGCGGGCTGACCAGTGCCAGGCAGCGGGTCAGGGCGTCTTGCACGGAAATCATCGGGTCGGGCGGGGGCATCAATGGCCTGCGTTTGTTGGTGGGGTTCCGGGTGGGAGTGGGGAGCCGCTCGCGGTTGAAGTTGCGTTCACGATTGAAGTCGGGTCCAAGACCGAAGCCGTGTTCAACAGCGCAGGCCTGTTCACGATTGCGCCTCGTACAGTCCCGATTTTCCGCCGTCCTTCAGCAACAACCTTATCCCCTCAATCCGCATGCCTTTTTCAACGGCTTTCAGCATGTCATACACGGTCAGGCAGGCGATTGAGACGGCGGTCAGCGCCTCCATCTCGACCCCGGTGACGCCAGCGGTTTTCACGGTGGCGGTGATGCGCACGCCGGGCAGGGTTGCGTCGGGTACAAGATCGACGGCGACCTTGGTGATCGGCAAGGGATGGCAGAGCGGGATCAGGTCAGAGGTTTTCTTGGCCGCCATGATCCCGGCCAGTCGAGCGACGCCCAGCACATCGCCCTTTTTCGCTCGGCCTTCGGTGATGTAGGCCAGCGTTTGGGGCGTCATCAGGACAAGCCCCTCGGCCGTGGCGATCCGGTCGGTTATGGATTTGGCGCCGACATCGACCATATGAGCATGGCCTTGGGCATCAAAATGGGTCAGGCCCGTTTCACTGGGACCAGTCGCATCCGGACCAGCTTCCTGCGCCCCGCTCATGCGCCTTCGGCCTTTAGCGGTCGGGCAAGGATGGCGCGGGTGGCGGCGGTCACATCAGCCTGCCGCATCAGGCTTTCGCCGATCAGGAAACAGCGCGCGCCATAGCGGGCGAGTTCGGACAGATCGTCCGCCGTATAAAGCCCGCTTTCCGAGATGATCAGCCGACCTTCCGGCACATGGCGGGCCAGGATGCGCGTGGTGTCCAGCGTCACCTCAAACGAATGCAGGTTGCGGTTGTTGATGCCGATCAGGGGCGACTTCAACAGGCAGGCGCGCTGCAATTCGGCCAGATCGTGCACCTCGATCAGCACATCCATGTCAAGGGCGATGGCCGCCGCCTCAAGCTCGGACGCTTGCGCATCGGAAACCGAGGCCATGATGATCAGGATGCAATCGGCGTGCAGGGCGCGCGATTCCACCACCTGATAAGTGTCGTACAGGAAATCCTTGCGCAGGCAGGGCAGTTTGACGGCCTGATGCGCCGCCGTCAGGAAGCTGTCGGCACCTTGGAACGATGGGCCATCGGTCAGGACCGAAAGGCAGGTCGCACCGCCCGCTTCATAGGCCTTGGCCAAGGCCGACGGGTCGAAATCAGCGCGGATCAGGCCTTTGGAGGGCGAAGCTTTCTTGATCTCTGCAATGAGGCCATAGCCAGCGGCGGCAGCTTCGGACAAGGCGCGGGCAAAGCCGCGCGGCGCTGGCGCGTTGGCTGCGGCCTCTTCGACAAGCCGCAACGGGCGGGCGGCCTTGCGGGCGGCAACCTCGTCCAGCTTGTAGGTTTTGATGGTGTCAAGGATCGTGGCTGTCATGCGGATGGGTCTAACGTGGCGGGCGGGCAAAGGGAAGGGCGGGTCAGCGTCTGGCCCGCTGCGCAAACAGGAAAGCAAGTGCGGGCCAGAACGCTTGCGTCAGCCCGTAAGCGCCCAGAATGCGGCGGTTGGCGCCCGAGGCCAACGCGACCGCCTCGGTGGTCAGCGTGGTGATGCGGCCTCCACCCAGCAACAAGGTCGGCAGGTATTGCCCGATCGACACGGCGATGCCCAAGGCGGCGGTGGCGGCAAGGGCCGGGGCCAGCATCGGCAGCCTTAGCGTCAGCAGGATGCGCCACGGGCCAGCACCAAGGGTCGCTGCAACCTCTGCCATCCGCAGGTTCCAGGCGCGGAAGGGTCCGGCAAGGCCAAGGACGACATAGGGCAGCACGAAGATCAGATGGCCAAGGGCTACGGCGGCAAGGGGGGGCAGGGGCAAAGTGATCAGGGCCTGTGCGATGCCGGGCAGGATTGCGATCTGCGGCACGATCAGGGGGATGAAGATCAGCGTTTGCAGGGCTTTGGGCGGGTGCCGCGGTGTTTCGGCGTACAAGGCTGCGATGGTCAGGGTCAGGGCCACGGCGGTGACTGTGACGGCGAGGCCAAGGCTAAGCGCCGAGGCGGCCCACAGGTCTGGTGCCGCGCGCGACCAGACAGTCAGGGTCAGGCTTGCGGGAAGGGCGTCGGGAAACTGCCACAGCCCTGCGACCGACCACACAGCAAGGCTTGCCAGCCCAAGGACGGGAAGCAACATCAGGATCAGCGCTGCAAGGCTGGCAACGGGTTGCAGCGCCCGGTCAAGGCCGGTCGCCCGGATGCCTGTGTGCGACAGGGTCGACAACAGGGCGGACCCGGCCAGTTCAGCCCCGCGCCACATGATAAGGGCCAGCCCGACCAATGCCAGTTGCAACAGGGAGGCACTTGCGGCCAAAGACTGCTGGGTCAGGCTGGGATCGGTCATCCAGAGGCTGATCTGAACCGACAACGGGTGCGGCAGGCTGGGTCCAAGGATCAGCGCCATATCGACGTTGGTCATCGCATAGGCCAGAACCGCCAGCACGGGCAGGCGCAATTGCGGATAAACTCCGGGCCAGACCACCAGTGCAAAGCTGGTCACCCGGCCATAGCCCAACGTGGCTGCCACCATCTGGCGCTGTGCCATGGGCCGTGACAAGGCGGCCAAGGCCATCAGCAGCAGGAACGGCGTCTCTTTCAGGACCAGCCCCAAGGTCAGGGCCAGCCCCCACGGATCATTCAGCGTTAGCAGATCAGGCGGGTCGTGCCATCCGGTGGCCCAAGGTGACAAGGCCCGCACGATCCATCCGGAAGGGGAGATCAGAAACGCCAGCCCCAGCGCCGCCGCCGCATGGGGCAGCGCCAGCAGTGGGGCCAACAGGCGCTGCAACGGGGCCAGCGCACGCGGACGCCCGCCCAGAATCAGGCCGACCAGCAGGGTTGAGATCAACGTGGCGACCAATCCCGGCCCCAGCGACAGCAGACAGGCGCGCAACAGGCCGGGCCATGCGAGCAAGGCGGCAAGGCTTCCGGCTCCCTGTTTCAGCGTCAGCCCCAACCCGGCCAGAACAGGCAGAACCAGCACAACGCGCAAGGTCAACGGCGCGGCACCCAGCCTCATCGTACGGGGCGAAGGTTATGGGGCAACGCCATAGCGCTTGACCCAATCGTCGCCGATCCGCGTCATCCACGAGGCGTGCGGCTCCAGCAGGGTCGGGCCAAGGTCGCTGGGCGACAGGGTGGCCGGGCCGCGCTTGATCGCGTCAAACCGGGCGCGGTCAGCATCGGTCAAAGCGGCCATGTTCAGCACGGTCTGAAAGCCCAGAACATCGGCATCCTGCGCGCGGGCCTGCACTTCTGGGTCCAGCAGCAGGTTGGCCAGCACCTGCGCGCCCTCAGGGGCTGACGCGTCAAACGGGATCGCCACATAGGACGCGTTGCCGATGGTGCCGCCGTCCAACACAAAGGTGCGGACCGTGTTTGCAAGGTTACCCGCCGCAATTTCGGCACTGGCGCGACCGGGGTTGAAGGCGAACGAGATCATAACCTCACCATCGGCCAAAAGCTGGCCCAAGGCGGGTTCGTTGGCGGGGAAGGCCTTGGCCTGCCGCCACAGATTGGGGTGCAGCGCGTCAAGATAGGGCCACAGCGGGGTGACGGCGGCGTCATAACCCTCAGCCGCAGGGGCTTGCAGCACAGTGGGGTCAGGCAGCAGGGCGTACAGCGCCTGTTTCAGGAAGGTCAGGCCCAGATAATCGGGCGGCTGCGGATAGGTGAAGCGGCCCGGGTTGGCCTTGGCCCAATCGGCCAGCGCCACGATAGACCGTGGCGGGGCGGGCAGTTTGGCGCTGTCATGTTCAAACACCAGCTGCGCCATTGCCCACGGGCTTTCAAGGCCAAGCGTGGCTTCGGTGAAGTCGTTGACGGTCGCAGGCTTGCCCGCCACATCGACCAGCGCCCAGTTGGGCAGGCTTTCGGCAAAGGGGCCAAACAGCATGGCGGCCTTTTTCATCGCGGCAAAATTTTCACCGTTGATCCAGATGAGGTCAACCGCGCCGCCAGTGGTCTTGCCCGCCGCCTGTTCGGCCTGCACGCGGGCCACGGCATCAGAGGTTGCGGCCAGCTTCACATGGGTCAGCTTGACGCCGTACTGGTCCATCGCCTGCTGGCCGACCCACGCGATGAAATCATTGATCTTGGGGTCGCCGCCCCAGGCGTGAAAGAACACCTCTTGCCCTTTGGCCCGCGCCACAAGGGCCGACCAATCGCCCGCCATGCCACGCCCGGCCCACAAAGCTGCCCCTGCCACGGCCAAGCCGCCAAATTCCCGTCTGTTCAATCCGCATCTCCCCGGTGTGGCGCGCAAGGTAACAACGATTGCCCTTTGGCGGCAAGGTGCCAACTGGCGCTGCACCTTGCCCAACGCCAACGTGAAGGGTCAGTTGGCTGCGTAAAAGTCCACCACCCAGGTCGGATATGCGCCTCCGGTCTGACCGATCCCGACCTGCGAGACGCCGGGCAACAAGATGTTGCGCCGGTGACCGGCCGAGGCCATCCACAACGCCATGCCCCGGTCCGGTGAGGTGAACTGTGATCCGGTGTTTTCGGCCATCAGGCCAGCCGATATGCCGCCGCGCTTCAACCGTTCGGGCAGTTTTGATCCGTCGGTTCCGGTGTGGTCGATGTCCTGGCGGGCCGAAATCTCACACGCGTAGGAATGCGCCACAGAGGTAGCCTGCGGTGACAAGTGCAAGGGTCGGACACCCGCCTTGGCCCGTTCAGCGTTCATCAGCGCCAAAAGCCTTTGCGCATTGGCCTGCGCCCCGGGCGGTTGCGGGCAGGTGGCACTGGCGGGCCAGGGCCTTGCGGGCACGCCAGATTGCGGGCTGACCGTAATCACGACACACGCCGTCAGAACACACGAAAGTGAGAGGGCAACAAACGGCTTGGCAAATACTGGCTTGAAGGGCATCTGACGCTCCGGCACAGGGGATCTGGGACTGCTCGTTATGAGTAGCGCTGCTTGCGGTGCGGTGAAAGGAAAAGATGTTCGACGGCGTGTTGCGCAAGGGGATTGATCCGGTTCTGAACCGGGTTGGGGTCGTGTTGGCCAGTCAGGGCTTTCGCGCGGACGTGGTCACGCTGGTCGGTTTTGCTTTGGGCGCCTTGGCTGCGGCGCTGATCGGGTTTGGCGTGACGCCAACTTTGGCGCTGGTGCCGCTGCTGGCCAGCCGGGTTGCCGACGGGCTGGATGGGGCAATTGCGCGGGCCACTGAGAAAACCGACTTCGGCGGCTTTCTGGACATTGTCGCCGATTTTGCGTTTTACGGGCTGATTCCCTTTGCCTTCGCAGTTCGGGATGCGCACCAGGCTTTGCCCGCCGCCTTTCTGCTGCTGACCTTCTACATCAACGGTGCCAGTTTTCTGGCCTTTGCCATCCTTGCCGAAAAGCGCGGGTTGCACACCCAAGCGCGCGGCGAAAAGTCGCTGTATTTCACCGCTGGCATCACGGAGGGCGGCGAGACGATCTTGTGCATGACCGTCATGTGCCTGTGGCCTGCGCTGTTTGCGCCTTTGGCCTGGGTGTTCGGGGCGCTGTGCCTGACGACGGCGACGGCGCGAATCCTGCTGGCACGGCAGGTCTTTGGGGCGTGATGCGGCGTTGACGCCCACGGGCCCAAAGAATCTGCTCAATCAGTTAGATTTTTCCCCCGCCCTTGCAGCCCCCGGTGCGCGCCACTAAGACTCTGGCAATCCTATGACGCTAATCCTTCACGTGACAACAGGCAGGTTTGACATGCGCGATCCGATCGACACCTACATGAATACCCTTGTGCCCATGGTCGTCGAACAGACGAGCCGGGGCGAGCGGGCCTATGACATCTACTCGCGCCTGCTGAAAGAGCGGATCATTTTCCTGGCAGGCCCGGTGCATGACGGGGTGTCGTCGCTGATCTGCGCCCAGCTTTTGTTTCTTGAGGCGGAAAATCCGTCCAAGGAAATCTCGATGTACATCAACTCGCCCGGTGGCGTGGTGACCTCGGGCCTGTCGATCTATGACACGATGCAGTATATCCGGCCCAAGGTTTCGACGATGGTGATGGGGCAGGCGGCCTCGATGGGGTCGTTGTTGCTGCAGGCGGGCGAAAAGGGCATGCGGTTTTCGCTGCCCAACAGCCGCGTCATGGTGCACCAACCCTCGGGCGGCTATCAGGGGCAGGCCACCGACATCATGATCCACGCGCGTGAGACCGAAAAGCTGAAACGCCGGTTGAATGAGATTTACGTCAAGCATACCGGCAATTCCTACGAGATGGTTGAAGCAGCCCTTGAACGTGACAACTTCATGTCGGCAGAGGATGCCAAGGCCTGGGGTCTGATCGACGAGATACTCGAAAGCCGTGGCAAGATGGACGACACGTCCAAGTAAGCGGCCAAGTAAGCGGCCAAGTAAGCGGCACGTGATCACTTCCGGGCGGCGCACCAGCCCGCCCGGGGCAATTTCGGATTGTGGCGGCGCAGGCCTTGGCCTAGACTTCCCTAAATCAACCCCATCTGGGGCGATTGGCAGAGGACGACAATGGCGAACAATTCGGGCAGCGACAGCAAGAACACCCTCTATTGCTCGTTCTGCGGCAAGAGCCAGCATGAGGTCCGCAAGCTGATCGCGGGGCCGACCGTGTTCATCTGCGATGAATGCGTCGAGCTTTGCATGGATATCATCCGCGAAGAGACCAAGACGACCGGTCTGAAAGCCACCGATGGCGTGCCTATTCCGCGCGACATCTGCAAGGTGCTGGACGATTATGTGATCGGTCAGGTGCATGCCAAGCGTGTGCTGTCGGTCGCGGTGCACAACCACTACAAACGGCTGAACCATTCGACCAAGTCGGATATCGAACTGTCCAAGTCGAACATCCTGCTGATCGGGCCGACCGGCTGTGGCAAGACTTTGCTGGCCCAGACTTTGGCGCGCATTCTGGATGTGCCCTTCACAATGGCCGATGCGACCACGCTGACCGAAGCGGGTTACGTGGGTGAGGATGTCGAAAACATCATCCTGAAGCTGCTGCAAGCGTCGGAATACAACGTCGAACGCGCCCAGCGCGGCATCGTTTATATTGACGAGGTCGACAAGATCACCCGAAAGTCTGACAACCCCTCGATCACCCGCGATGTGTCGGGTGAGGGCGTGCAACAGGCGCTGTTGAAGATCATGGAAGGCACCGTGGCCTCTGTGCCGCCGCAGGGCGGGCGCAAGCATCCGCAGCAGGAATTCCTGCAGGTCGACACGACCAACATCCTGTTCATCTGTGGCGGCGCGTTTGCCGGTCTGGAAAAGATCATCGCACACCGCAACAAAGGGTCTGCGATGGGCTTTGGCGCTGATGTGAAAGACCCCGATGCCCGCGGTGCCGGTGAATTGTTCATGGAGCTTGAGCCGGAAGATCTGCTGAAATTCGGCCTGATCCCGGAATTTGTCGGCCGTCTGCCGGTGATTGCCACGCTGACCGATCTGG
>JBBRKS010000022.1:0-36795 GCA_038231775.1 Rhodobacterales bacterium
CGTGCTGATGATCGCTGACGAGGTGATGTGCGGGGCAGGCCGCACCGGAACCTGGCGCGCTTTGGCCTATGACGGCGTGGAGCCAGATATCATGTCGGTCGCTAAGGGGCTGGCTGCGGGCTACGTGCCGTTGGGCGCGGCGATCTGCACCACAAAGGTATGGGAGGTGATCCGGGCCCGCGACGGAGCGTTTGGCACGGGGCACACCTTTACCGGGCATACGGCGGCCTGTGCGGCGGGTGTCGCCGTGCAGAAGATCATCCTCAGGGACGCCCTGTTGGCACGGGTTGCAGCCAACGGAGACAAGCTGAAGGGCTGGCTGTCGGATGCCCTGTCCGGCGTCGATGCCATCGGTGATATCCGGGGCCGGGGCCATTTCATCTGCGCTGAACTGGTGGCTGACCGGGCAACCAAAGCGCCGTTTGACGCCGCGCGGCAACTGGCCCTGAAAGTGCGCGAAAAGGCGATGCAGAACGGGCTGGTCTGCTATCCGGTCGGCGGCAATGTTGACGGGGTGAACGGCGACATCGTCATTCTTGCACCACCCTACAATTGCCCCGACGCGGAATTGGTGGAAATCGTGGACAAATGCGCCACTTCTGTCCGGCAAGTGTTGGAGGCTGAGGGGTTGGCCTGACGGTTTGGGCGTGTGTCAAAGGCCTCACGCAGGGTTGAAGGCGGAAATTCGGGATTCGAGCGTATCATTCAAGCAACAAATGAAAAAGGAGCAGTATCATGACAATATTCAGCAGCTTTCTGGTCGGCATTCTGGCGATCTTCTCGTTGCTCGCGGTGCCTGCGATGGCGGCGGGCACGTCTGACGGATCTTCGGCGGCCTCACCTGCCGTTTCGGTTTACGACGAGGCCAAGGCGATGGTGGACGAGGGCAACTTTGCCGCCGCTTTGCCCAAGCTGGTGAACCTGACCAAGACGGAACCCAAGAATGCTGATGCGTGGAACCTGCTGGGCTTCACCTACCGCAAGCTGGGGCAGTTGAATGACAGCAACACGGCTTATCTGAAAGTTCTGGCGATCAACCCCAACCATCTGGGCGCGCTGGAATATCAGGGTGAGTTGTTCATCACCACCGGCAAGATTGCCGAGGCGCAGGCCAACCTTGCCAAGCTGAAGGGCCTGTGCGGCAATTGCGAACAGGCGCAGGATCTTGCGGAATCCCTGAAGGCTGTTGGGGCCTGATGAAGGCCTAACGGAAACGCAATCGCTTCGCGGCGGTGTAGCGGCGGTGTAAAGGTGCCTTAAGGCGCCCTGCATCGTCGGGGCGATTGTCTGGCGGGG
This sequence comes from Rhodobacterales bacterium, assembly GCA_038231775.1. Lineage (GTDB taxonomy): Bacteria > Pseudomonadota > Alphaproteobacteria > Rhodobacterales > Rhodobacteraceae > Stagnihabitans. Next base: position 1,297 of record JBBRKS010000022.1, read on the forward strand.
GTCGGTAGGCCTGCCCTACATTTGCCCGCCAGCGAAGAAATTTCATCAGCGTAGGCCTGTATCAACCACTCATTCACGTTTGCCGGGTTAGCCCTTTTCTGACGCATTCAGAAGGAGCGCCCATGCAGCACGCAGCCCCCCAGGATTTCAAACCGCATGTCGTGGCAAGTCTGGGCCACGCTGCGATCTTGCGCCAGATGTACGCCCAGGCTGACCTTGGCCCGCTGGCGGCTCAGTTGATCAGCCGCGCGGCGGCAGAGGTGGCCGATCCGGGGGCGGCGATGGATCTGTCAACGCTGCTTTTGGCGCAGGGCGGTCTTTGGGCGGCAGAGGGGCGCGTGATGCAGCGCGCCGCCGTGCAGGTCCAGCAAAGCTATGAGATTGTGCATGGCGAAGGGTCGGGGCCGCGGGTTCTTGCACTGGTCACGCCGGGCGATTTCATGGCCAACACGCCGATTGATTTTCTGTTGGCCGGGTCAGATGCCGTACTGATCCAGCACTTTGTCGATGAGGACACAGAAAGCCTTGACGATCTGCCGCCGCATGACGTGATCTTCATGGCGGTCGGTGAGGGGCCAGAGAATGCCGGGGTGCTCGCCACCCTGTCGCGGCTGTTGCGGGGCTATCCGGGCCGGGTTCTGAACAATGCGCCGGGCCTGATCGACCGCCTGACGCGCGACCGGGTCAGCGAGATGCTGTCCGATGTGCCGGGTGTCTTATGCCCGGCAACCCGGCGGGTCAGCCGGTTCATGCTGATCGCGGCCGTGCGGGCGGGGCGGTTCTTTGACTACCCTTCGGTGCTGCGGCCCGTAGGCTCCCATGCCGGGCGGGGGCTGGTTCAGGTGACCGATGCCGATGAACTGGCGGCGTTTCTGGCAGTCTCGCCCGAGGAGGAGTTCTATTGCGCGCCGTTTGTCGATTATCGCGGCACGGATGGGCTGTTTGCCAAAGCGCGTGTGGTGATGATCCAAGGGAAGCCGTTTGCCAGCCACATGGCGTGTTCGGCGCATTGGATGGTGCATTATCTGAACGCGGAAATGGAGACCAGCCCGACGCGGCGGACGATTGAAGCCGAATGGATGGGCGGATTTGACGACGGCTTTGCCCGGCGGCATGGTGCGGCATTGCGGGCGATTTCTGAACGGTTGGGGCTGGACTACTTCGGCCTCGATTGCGCGGAACTGGCGGATGGGCGGCTTTTGGTCTTCGAACTCGACGTCGCGATGATCGTTCATGACATGGATAGCGAGACGCTGTTTCCCTACAAAAAGCCCGCGATGAAAAAGCTGTTCGCGGCGTTCGTGGCGGCATTGAGGGGATGAAATCCCAAGGATAACACGCGTGTTATGATTGGTATCATGTTGTTTATAAAGGGTTTCGTGAAATTTGTTAGAGGTTTTTTAACCTTTTGGCCAACGGGATAAGTCGCTTGCTTGTTGGGGTGGGGAACAACAGGCCGTCCGTTCTCAGCAGGACAACGAGTTAAGCGGGGCCAATCGGGTCGGAAACGGGCTGGCGAAAGACAGGCGAAGATGTTCTGAGGCGCAAATGACGTCGCAAGCCGGGGTATAGATGACTGCGCGAAATGACCGGGTTAAATGGCAAGGCGGGCTGAACCCCGCCCTACCAGAGGCGCTTCAGCCTTTTTTCAGCACCTTATTCCCCAACACCTCTGCGATTTGCACGGCGTTCAGGGCGGCACCTTTGCGGAGGTTGTCGGACACGCACCAGAGCGAGATGCCGTAGTCAACCGTCGGGTCCTGACGGACGCGGCTGATGTAGGTGGCGTATTCGCCGACGCATTCGATGGGGGTGATGTAACCACCGGGTTCGCGTTTGTCGATCAACAGGACGCCGGGGGCTTCGCGCAGGATGTCTTGCGCCTCCTGCCAGTCAAGGTCCTCTTCAAACTCGATGTTGATCGCCTCGGAGTGGCCGACGAACACCGGAACGCGCACACAAGTGGCAGAGACCTTGATCTTGGGATCAAGGATTTTTTTCGTCTCGGCGACCATCTTCCACTCTTCCTTGGTGGAGCCGTCGTCCAGAAAGACGTCGATCTGCGGGATCACGTTGAAGGCGATCTGCTTGGGGAACTTTTTCGGCGCGACCTCTTTGCCCGGCACGTAGATGCCCTTGGTCTGGTCCCACAGCTCGTCAATGCCCTCTTTGCCCGCCCCGGAAACCGATTGATAGGTGGCAACGACGACGCGCTTGATGCGGGCGCGGTCATGCAGCGGCTTCAAAGCCACGACCATCTGCGCGGTTGAGCAGTTGGGATTGGCGATGATGTTCTTGTTTTTGTACATGAAAATCTGATCGGCGTTCACTTCCGGCACGATCAGCGGCACTTGCGGATCGTAGCGGTACAGCGACGAGTTGTCGATCACGATGCAGCCCGCTGCAGCCGCCTTGGGGGCGTAAATCTTGGTTGCATCGGACCCGATGGCGAACAAGGCAATGTCCCAACCGGTGAAATCGAAAGTGTCGAGGTCTTTGGTTTTCAGGGTTTTCTCACCAAAGCTGATCTCGGTGCCAAGCGATTTTCGCGACGCAAGGGCCACGATCTCGTCCACCGGGAACTCGCGCTCGGCGAGGATGTTCAGCATTTCGCGGCCCACGTTGCCCGTGGCACCCGCGACGACGATCTTGTAGCCCATCGGGGTTCTCCTGTTTACGTCAAAGACCGCAAGGCCTTAGCGCAGGATGGGCTGGGGTGAAAGGGCTTGGGCCTGCAAATCGCGGATGTTCCGGGCCTGATGCAGCTTTTCCGTTAAAGCGGACAGGTTGTGCGGGGCAGTGTCGGGGGTGAAGGGCGGGTAGTAGACCTGATCAAGCCAATTCATAAAGCGGGCGCGGTCTGACGGGTCGAATTGCAGCGCGTCAGGGTCGGCGAACAGGGCGTTCAGGTGGGGCTGGTCGTTGGCCGGGGTGACAAGGCCTGCGCGGGCAAAAAAGGCGCGGCCCAACGTGATCACCGGTTTGTCGTGGAAGAACGCTTGCAGGCCCATCGAGGAGTTCAGGGTAACGACAGCGCGCCCCGCGGCCAGTTGGGCAAAGCTGTCGGTGGCGTTGTCGAGGATGACTTTCCCGCTGGCCAGAAGGGGTGCGATCAGGTCGGTGAGGGGGGTCTTGGCCGAAGGATGCTCTTTCAAGCGCAAGTGCCAGCCTTGGGGCAGGCCTTGGGCGGCTTGATTTAGGGCGGACAAAAAGCCCGCCATGCCGCCGCACCAGCCGGAAAACAGGGTGACTTGGCTGTCGCTTGGCACTTGCAGGGGGCAGAACAGGAAGGGGGTTTCGGGCAATGGGGCCGTGGATTGCCCGACATCGGCACGGCGCGAGGGTCTGGCTGTCAAAGTTTGCCCCATCTGACGCCATGCATCGCCGGTGCGCGCGGGGTCGGAGCCGGCCCAGTCAGCAAAAAACCGTGGCTCATGCGGGACGCTGTTTTCGGCGTTCACCCCCAACGGGTCCAGCGTGATCCGCCCGGGAAACGGGGCAAGTTCGGCGAACAGGGTCGCGGCCCCAGCATCCTTTGCCGCCATAAGGAACGCCTGACGCGAGCCGCCCATGCCGTTCCAAGCCACGGCCACCGCGTTGGAATTTCGGGCGAACCAGCGGCGGGTGCCGTTGTATTGCAGGCGGATCAGCAAGGCTTTGAAGGTACGCGCCAGACCTGCGGGTTGTCTTTTGGCCCGCGACAAGGCGACAGCAACCCGTGCGGTGGTTTCAGGAAAGCCGCGCACCGACCACCGGGGGGTCAAAAAGCGATGGCCGCCCGTGTCAGCCTCCGCGAGGGCTGTGAAGATCGCCTCTTTCCTCGCGTTGAACTCGGCTGGCCAGGCGATCATCTGGGCAGGGCTTCAGGGCTTGGCCCGGTCAGCGGCTGCACGATGATCGAGGTCAACTTCATGGGCCGACGTTCCCTTAGCTTTGACGCCAAGCGCCATCGGCGTCCTGTAAAGGCCAATCAGGCGGGTTGCGCAACCATTACCTTCTCGCGGATCGGCAGGTGGATCAGGGCGGAAAACGCACCGACGCCGATGCCTATCCACCAGACGGCGGTGTAATCGCCGGTCAGGTCATACATGCGCCCGCCCAGCCATACGCCAAGGAACGACCCCAACTGGTGGCTGAAAAACACCAGGCCGTACAGCGTGCCCATGTAGCGGATGCCGTACAAATGGGCGACAAGGCCCGAGGTCAGCGGCACTGTCGCCAGCCACATCGACCCCATCACGGCGGAAAACAAGAGAACGGTGGTCGGCGTCATCGGCGTCATGATGAACAGGATCGAGGCGATGGTGCGCCCGGTGTAAATTCCCGCCAGCAGGTATTTCTTGGAATAGCGCTTGCCCAGATAGCCCGCCAGAATCGACCCCGCGATGTTGAACAGCCCGATCACAGAGATGGCGATGGCCCCAAGTGCTGAGGTGCTGGTGATGCCGATGCCCGCCAGCATGCCGCCGGGATCAATCGCCCCGCAGCGTTCGGTGACAAAGGCCGGGAAATGCGCGGTGATGAAGGCCAGTTGATAGCCGCACGAAAAGAACCCCATGAAGATCATCGCATAGGACGGGTCTTTGATGGCGCGCAGCAGGACCGTGCCAAGGCTTTCGTGCAGTTCGGCTTTGGTCGCCATCGGTTGGGTTTTCAGGAACGGCAGCGCCAACAGGACAAACAGGACGGCCACGGCGAAGATGCCGAACACGGTTTGCCAATGGTAATGCTTCAGCAAAATCTCTGCCGTCGGCGCGCCGAAAACCTGACCGGCCGAGCCTGCCGCCGTGGCGATTCCTAGAGACAGAGACCGGTTTTCGGGGCTGGTGGCGCGGCCCACGATGGCAAGGATCATGCCAAACCCGGTGCCCGCGATGCCAAAGCCGACCAGAATTTCCAGCAATTGCATGGTGCCCGGCGTGCTTGCATAGCCGCTGAGCAGAAGGCCCGTGGCGTAAAACAGCGCGCCGACGATGATGGCTTTGCGGTCACCGAATTTCTCGGCCATCGCGCCGAAGACCGGTTGGCCGATGCCCCAGGCAAGGTTCTGGATCGCGATGGCCATTGAGAAATCTGATCGGGGCCAGCCGAACTCTGACGCGATGGGGATCTGGAACACGCCAAAGCTGGCGCGGATCGCAAAACTAAGCATCAGGACGGCGCCGCCAGCGATCAGAACCGGGGTGAAGAGCGTGGGTTTGGTCATGGCGCACCTGCCTTGGGAAAGCGGTAACCTCGCGCCTGCCAAGGGCGGGGTCAAATGCTAACTTGTGCTGGCTACAATCAGGATTGAACGCATTCGGGGCACACTTGCCCGGCGGCATAGGGATGCCCGCATGACCAGCACATGTGGGCTGTGCCTTGTTGCAGGCCATGCCCTACGGCAACCCGGTGGTCAAAGACAAAGCATTCGCCGTGCCACAGGCTTTGATCCTGCGGGGTTTCCTCAAGATATTTCAGGATGCCGCCGGACAGGTGGAACACCTCTGGGACACCTTGGGACAGCAGATAGTTGGTGGATTTCTCGCATCTGATGCCGCCGGTGCAGAACATCGCGATGCGTTTGCCGGCAAAGCGGTCGGCGTTGGCTTGCCACCAGGCCGGAAACTCTCGGAAGGTCGAGGTGCCGGGGTTGATGGCACCGTCAAAGCTGCCGATGGAGATTTCGTAGGCGTTGCGGGTGTCGATCACCGCGACATCGGGGGCGCTGATCAGTGCGTTCCAATCCAAAGGGGCGACGTGATGGCCGACACGGGCCAAGGGGTCAATGCCGTCAACACCCAAGGTGACGATTTCCCGCTTGATGCGAACCTTCATGCGCACGAAGGGCATGGTTTCGGCGAAGCTTTCCTTCCAGACAAGGCCGTCGCAACCCGGAAGCGTTCGGATGTGGGCAATCATGGCGGCGATGCCCGACGCAGGACCCGCAACCGTGCCGTTGATGCCTTCGGTCGCAAGCAAAAGCGTGCCCATCAGGGCGTGCGCCCGGCACAGGTCAAACAGCGGGCCGCGCAGGGATTGCGGGTCAGCAAAGGGGGTAAAGTGGTACAGGGCGGCCACGGTGAACATGGTGCGCGCATTAGGCGCAAGGCTGGGCAAACTCAACCCCCCCGCCAAGCTAGGCCCGCTTGACCTTTGCGTCCGGGTGCCCGACCCTGACGAAAAGCGAGGTTGCCATGCGCCCATCTGATGAAGCCCTGATCGTGATCGACGTGCAGAACGATTTTTGCCCCGGTGGTGCCCTAGCCGTGGCGGAGGGTGATGCGATCATCCCGCGGATCAACGCGCTGATGGGCGAGTTTCAGACCGTTGTGCTGACGCAAGACTGGCACCCGGCTGACCATTCGTCGTTTGCGGCCAACCATCCGGGGGCACAGGCGTTTTCGACCATTCAGATGCCGTATGGGCCGCAGACCTTGTGGCCGGTGCATTGCGTGCAAGGCACGTCGGGGGCGGAATTTCACGCCGGTCTGCGGACCGATCCGGCGCATCTGGTGATCCGCAAGGGGTTTCGGTCGGCCATCGACAGCTATTCGGCGCTGTTTGAAAATGACCGCGCAACCTCAACCGGGCTTGCGGGTTATCTGCGCGGGCGCGGGGCTTCAAAGCTGACGCTGGTGGGGCTTGCGACTGACTATTGCGTGGCGTTTTCGGCGATGGATGCGGCGACGCACGGGTTTTCGGTGACCGTGCTGCAGGGGGCGTGCCGGGCGATTGACATGGGCGGGTCGCTGGCGGTTCAGCAGCAGGCAATGGCTGCGGCGGGGGTGGTTCTGGCCCGCTGACCTTCAGCCTTTCTTAACCCAGTGGCCCTAGCTTTGGGGCAAGTCCGGGAAAGGAAAGGCATGGCGGATCACCGCACCCACACCACCGATGCGCTGACCGACCTTGCGCAGTATCAAGACCGGATGAGCCCGGCTGGCCAGCTTTTGCACTATGCCAAGGGACGCATCCGGTCATTCTGGCTGCGCCAGACACTGACGGTTTTTGGCGCGCTGACGATTGGGGTGCTGGCGTCGGTCAAGCTGGGGCTTGTGCTTGCGGCTTTGGCCCTTGCGGGAGAGTTTGGCGATATTCTTTGCCTGCGTTGGGTGATCCGGCAGCTTGAAGCGGGACAGCGTGGGGTCTGGCCCAGACGGGCTGCCGTGGCCTCGGCCGCGGTGCAGGCGGGCACGATTGCCACCTGTGTGACGCTGTGCTGGCAGGGCATTGCGGTGAATGAGGCGCGCTTTTTTGCCTCGGCGTTTCTGATATCGGCACTGATCAACGCGGGACTGGCGCGGCCCCATCTGCGCGCGGCGGCGGATGTCAGGCTTGCGATTTTTGCGGCCACCGCGATTGCCATGCTGGCGCTTGATCTGGCGCAGGCAAGGTTTGCCACCTCGTATGACTACGGATATTTCGCGGCGGGCTTTGTCTTGCTGGCCTATATCTCTATCCTGTTCATCGAGACGGTTGAACGCAACTACCTGCAACGCCGCCACAACGAACACGCCCTTTTGGCCCATCAGCACGAACAAGAGCTGGCGCAGGCCGAACTTTCCCGGACGGCACGTGACACGCAACGCCTTGCTTTGGTTGCGAAATATGCCAGAGATAGTATCATAATCTGTGGCCCCGATGGTCACATCGAATGGGTGAATGACGCCTTTACCCGCACCACTGGCTATGACCTGACAGAGATTGTCGGGTTGCGGCCCAGCGATTTTCTGAACGCGCCGGGCACCGATCCGGGCACTATCGCCCGGCTGGTTGATGCGCGGAATGGTCACTTGCCGGTCCGGGCCGAGATTCTGAACCGCACGAAAACGGGCCAACTGATGTGGATGGAAACCTCTATCACCCCGATCGCGTCTGATGCCGGCGGGGTCGAGGCGTGGATCGCGGTAGAGCGCGACATCACCGAAGCCAAGCAGCGTGAGGCGGAACTGGCCCGCGCCCGCGAAGCTGCCGAAGAGGCCGGTCAGTCGAAGTCACGCTTTCTTGCCAATATGAGCCACGAGATCCGCACGCCGATGAATGGGGTGCTCGGGGTGGCAGAGTTGCTGGCCGACACGCGGCTGTCGGTCACGCAGCGCGACTATGTCGAGACGATCCTGGACTCGGGCCGGATGCTGTTAGAGATCATCAATGACATTCTTGACCTGGCAAAGCTGCAGTCGGGCAAGGCGACGCTGGAAAGCCGGACCTTCGCTTTGGGCGCTGCGGTCGAAGGGGTCTTGCGGATTCTCGGCCCCGCAGCAGCGAAAAAGGGGCTTGAGGTGCGGTTGGTGATGCCGCCGGATGTGGCCGTGCGCGGGGACGAGGGCAAGTTGCGGCAGATTCTGCTGAACCTGATCGGCAACGCGCTGAAATTCACCCGCGAAGGGTCGGTCACCGTGACGGTGCGGCCGCCGTTGATCGGCGCGGATGTGTTGGAGGTTGACGTGGCCGACACCGGGATCGGGATTGCGCCCGACCGGATCGGCCGGATTTTTGACAGTTTCAGTCAGGCCGACAATGGAATCTCTCGCCAGTTTGGCGGCACCGGGCTGGGGTTGACGATCTGCTCGATGCTGGCCGAACAGATGGGCGGCGGCATCTCGGTTCACTCCGAGATCGGGCATGGATCGGTGTTTACCTTGCGGGCGGTGATGCCGCGTGATGTCGCCCCAGCGCCCAAAACGCAAGTGCGGCGCGCCACGACGTTGCGCCCCGGCCTGCGCCTGATGATCGCCGAGGACAACCGCACCAACCTGATGGTCGTGCGCAAGATGCTGAAAGGACAGACCGCCGTCCTGATCGAGGCGGAAAATGGCGCAGAGGCTGTGCGGATGTACCGCGAAGACCCGCCCGATCTGGTGCTGATGGATGTGTCCATGCCGGTCAAGGACGGGATGCAGGCCACGCGTGAGATCCGGGCGCATGAGGCGGCGCTTGGCTTGCCGCACTGCCCGATTGTGGCTTTGACCGCGAACGCCTTTGGCGAGGACCGGCTGGCCTGCCGCGACGCCGGTCTGGACGGCTTTCTGGTCAAACCCCTTTCGCGTGCTGACCTTCTGGCCGAGATTGACGCGCATTGTCCGCCGGTTGCGGTGCAAGCCCATGCGATCGGGCTTTGACGTTTCGGGCCCGTTGCTGGCATAGTCTGCCGGTAAAGGAGCCTGCTCATGGTCGATCTTGCTACACGGGTTTGGAATCATCGCTGGAAAATCGACCCGATTGTGCGGTCACTGATCGACACCGATTTTTACAAACTTCTGATGTGCCAGTCTATTTTTCGCAATCGGCCCAATACGGTGGTGCAGTTCAGCCTGGTGAACCGCAGCAGGAACATCCGATTGGCCGAACTGGTCGACGAGGGCGAATTGCGCGAACAGCTGGATCATGTGCGGTCGTTGTCGCTGTCACGCGGCGAAAGCACCTGGCTGCGCGGCAACATGTTTTACGGAAAACGCCAGATGTTCCGCCCTGATTTCATGGAGTGGTTTGAGGGCATGCGGCTGCCGCCCTACCATCTGGAAAAGCGCGACGGCCAGTATGAACTGACGTTTGAGGGGCCGTGGCACGAGGTGATGCTGTGGGAAATCCCGGCCCTCGCCGTGTTGATGGAACTGCGCGGCCGTGCGGTTTTGCAGCATCTTGGCCGGTTCGAGCTTGAGGTGCTTTATGCCCGGGCGATGACCAAGCTGTGGGAAAAGATCACGCGGCTGCGGGCGATTGAGGGGCTGAAGATCGCTGATTTTGGCACGCGGCGCAGGCACTCATTCTTGTGGCAGGACTGGTCGGTGCAGGCGATGATGGAGGGGTTGGAGAAAAGCTTCATTGGAACCTCAAATTGCCTGATTGCACAACGCAGGGATATCGAGGCGATTGGCACCAACGCGCATGAACTGCCGATGGTCTATGCCGCCCTCGCCAATGACGATGAAGAGCTGGCGCGCGCGCCCTATCAGGTTATGGCCGAATGGCAGGAGGAACATGACGGCAATCTGCGGATCATTTTGCCGGACACCTTCGGGACCGACGGGTTTCTGCAACGCGCCCCTGATTGGTTGGCGGCCTGGACTGGCATCAGGGTCGACAGCGGTGATCCGGCCCGGGCGGCAGAATCGGCGATTCGGTGGTGGCAAGCGAAGGGTGAAGATCCACGGCAAAAGCTGGTGATTTTCTCGGACGGGCTTGATGTCGACAAGATTGAAGAGTTGCACAAACAATTTGTCGGTCGTGTCAAAGTTTCGTTCGGCTGGGGCACGATGCTGACCAATGATTTCGGTGGGTTGGCGGCGGGCGATGCGCTCGCGCCGTTTTCGCTGGTGTGCAAAGCGGTTTCGGCCGACGGGCGGCCAACGGTCAAACTGTCAGACAACCCCAACAAGGCGCTTGGCCCGAAAGCAGAAATCGACCGCTACAAACGGGTGTTCGGTGTGGGTCAGCAAGAGGCCTCTGAAGTCGTGGTCTGACCGAACACGGTTTGCGAGGGGACTTCGCTGCGCCATTGCATTGGGGCTGCTTCCTAACTGCTGAATGGCCAGGTTCGCAGCCAACTCATTGGAAAGTCGGTACTAATCCTCATCCCCTGGGATCGCGCGTCCATCCTTGACGGCGCTGCGGACCTTCTTGGCGACCAGACGGCGCTGGATACTGCCATAGGTCGGCTTGGTCGCCAGACGCCGTTTTGGCGCAACAAGGGCCTGACGAATCAGGTCGGCCAGCCGTTCCCGGGCCAGTTCGCGGTTTTGCGCCTGACTGCGGGTGTCTTCAACCTGCAGGACAATGGCGCCCTCCAATGTCCAGCGACGACCGGCAAGGCGTTTCAGGCGGGCTTTGACGGCGGGGGTCAGGGCCGGGGAGCGTTCAGCTTCAAACCGCAATTCGACAGCGGTTGAGACTTTGTTGACGTTTTGCCCGCCCGGACCAGAGGCGCGCATGAAGCTTTCAGAAAGCTCCCAGTCGGCGATCGAGATATGTTCGGAAATGTAAAGCATCGCATTCACCAAAGAGAAAGGGCCGCCTGTGCGGCGACCCTTCCCGAGTTCCAAGGAGATGGGCCAGTTAGGGCATCCATCCAACCTTTGGCCGTCTTGCAGGGGTTTGCCCCTAGAAAACGAACCCTCCAGCTGTCCCGACACCACTCTCCAATATCACTCTAGACACTGGATCACCTCCTTTCGAAATTGTTGCCGATAGGGGTAGGTTGGCACATATTTTGTGTTTGTCAAAACCTTTTACGCAACCGGTACGGTCAATCTTGCAATAATCAAACGGAACGGCAACAGGCCGAACAGGGCGATGCCAAATTTTATGCAACCGTCGGCAACGGCGAGTGAAACCCACAGGGGAACCTCTGGGCCGCTGCCCAAAAGGGGGCCGGGAACGGCGGCCCAGGACACGTCGCTGCCCGGTTCAAGGAAGGTCAGAAAGGCGGCGAAGGCGATGGTGAAAAAGATCACGCTGTCGATGGTTGACCCGATCAGGGTCGAGACCAGCGGCGCGCGCCACCATTCCGCACGGCGCAGGCGGTCAAAGATCCTCACATCCAGCAATTGGCCGACCAGAAACGCGGTGGCAGAGCCTATGGCGACGCGCAACGTGACAAGGGGTCCGTAGTCGTTGTGAAGTTGCGTGCCGATCAAAGAGCAGATCAGGCCCACGATGAAGCCGGCCAGCACGACACGCCGAGCTGCCCCGGTACCTTGCAGCCGGTTGGTTATGTCATTGACAAGAAAAGACAAAGGATAGGTAAACGCGCCGTAGGTCAGGTAGGCGCCAAGCTGGTGTTGCACCAGAATGTTGGATGCCATGACGATAACCGCCATGGCCAGAATGCCGGGAAGTAGTTTTTGCATGTTCATTGTCCGTTTTTACAAGGTCGCGGAGACTTGGCCCTTACCATAAGGACGCGGGCGTTTAGGCGCGGCGGGCAGGTCTTGTCAATCGGGCAGACGGGTTTCGACGATCTGGCTGCGAAAGATTGGCAGGAAGTTGTCGTCGCTGATCATCGTCGCGCGCAGACCCTTGGCATCGCGCCAGATCGCCAGCCCTTCAAGGTTGTCAAAGGTGCCGGGGTCGGTTTGCAGCAGGGTTTGCTCTGCCAGCCCCGGGGCGGACAGATCAAAACGGCGCAGGCGGGTGGCAAAACCGCCCAAACCAAGAAACTCGCGTTCAAGGATGTACAGGCGGCCATCCGGGCCGAAGGTGGCATCCGAGATCAGAAATGGGCCTCGGCGCGGCAGGGTATAGGGCTGATCCCAGTGACCTTTGGTGAAACGGTAGACCGGAAAGGGCCGGTCCGGGGAGCCAGATGTTTCGGGGATCGTGTAAAGGCTGCCGTCAGGGCCGAGGGTCAGGGATTCCAGCGCGCGGTTCAGCTCCATCTTGGCGAAAGCCGGGGCGTCGGGCAGTTTGGCTGCAACCGCGCCAAGCGCATCATAATGTAGCACACGGGCCGGGCCTTCGAACGAGATGTAGATTTGGCCATCGGGGGTGACGGCAAGCCCCTCACTGTCCGTTTCGCCGGGGCCAAAGGGCTGACCGTTCTGCCCAAGCAAAGGGGTGAACGCGTTGGCGTGAATGCGCAGGATTTTACCATCAGCGTCGCGGTCAAAGTGGCCGGTGACAAAGGCGCCATGATCCGAAACGGTAATGAAACTCAGGCCATCCGCCGACAGATGCAGCGCGGAAAAGCCGCCAAAACCGCGGCCAATGATGGGTATTTCCTGCAGAAAACCTGCGGGCGGCAACGGGCCAGCGCTGCTGCGCAAGCCCGCCATCACCAAAAAGATTACTGCGCTGACAAAACGGCGGCGCATTGGGCGGGCAGATCGGCCATCGTGAATTCGCGTGGCCCCTTTTTGTGGGGTTGCTTGGGGCCGGTGCCTTTGACCGGTTTGGGATGCAGGTAGGCATCTGAAACCCAGTAATTCAACGTGTCATCACAGCCGCTGCCACCATTTGACAGCTCTGACACGGTGGGCGTCTGGGTCTGGCACAGCGCCGATCCGGGCGGGCATTTCAGGCGGACATGCATGTGGTCCTGATGGTTCGCCTCTGGCCGGATGTGCTGCAGCCATTTGGCATCCGCCTTGGTGGCGGTCTTGCACATTTCAAGCTTGATGGCGGCGGCGACGAAAATGCGGTCAACGCGCGGGTCAGACGCGGCGGCCTTCAACACGGCGCGGTAGCTGGCATTCCAGTTGGCGTTGACCGAAAGCTGATCATCGGTGCGGATCGAGATTGAGGAAATCGCCTCACGCTGATTGGCAGTCAGGTTCAGTTTGCCGGGCGGCAGGAACCAGATATCGGCGTCCAGACCCATCTGGTGGCTGGCATGGCCGGAATTCATAGGCCCGCCGCGTGGATTGCCCATGTCGCCAATGTACAAACCTTTCCAACCAAAGGCGGTGACGGTCTGGCTGAGGTCTTCAAGATACGACACCAGAACCGGATTGCCCCAATTGCGGTTGCGCGACAGGCGCATTGCTTGCCAGGTCGGCCCGGTTTCCGGCAGTTCGACATTGCCAGCAGCACAGCCGCGCGCATAGGTGCCGATCGGTTGCGCCGGGCCAGTGGTGGGCAAAAGCTTGGCGGCGAACAGCTTGGATGCAAGGGGATCGGCGCTGGCCGGAAGGGTCAGCGCCAACAGCAACGCAAGGATCAGTCGTTTCATGCCCGCTCTCCCATCGGTTTGACCCATCTTAGGAAGATCATCCCCAGAATGAACAGCGCAATCAACGGGATCGCGATGCCAAGGCGTTGTGATCCGCTGATCAGGGTGAAAAGCGCGATGCCCATGGTGCCAAGGTAGGTCGTGGCCTTGCCGGACAAAGCGTACAGGCCGAATGCCTCGGTTGCGCGGTCAGGCGTGGTGTGAAACACCATCATCGTCCGGCTGGCGGCCTGCAACGTACCGCCCGCCGCGCCGATTCCGCAGCCGCAGATGTAAAACACGATGTCGGGCAGTGAGGACCCTGCGGCCAGCGGCAGGCCGAAAAAGCTGTCTCTCGACATGCCGGCAATCACCAGACAGACCACGATCAGCACCCACATTGACGTGACGATCACCGGCTTTGGCCCGCGGGCCGAGTCCGCAATGCCGCCGACCCAGGTGAAGAACGCCGCCGAAATCGCGGCAATGATGCCGAAGATGCCGATTTGCGTGATCGTCCAGCCCAGCACGCCAGAGGCATAGATGCCGCCGATCCCGTAAAGCGCGTTCAGCGCGTCGCGGTACAGCATCGACGACAGCAGGTGCGCGCCAAGGCTTTGGCGTTGTTTCAGCGACAGGATCAGGTCCCAAAGGCTGCGCAGGGATTGGCTGAGTTTTACCGGGATTTTGCGGGCCCCTTCATGGACCCACAAGAAAAACGGCACCATGAAAATCACGTACCAGATTGCGGTGAATGGCCCGACCGCGCGTGTGCCTTCACGACTTGCCGCATCAAGACCAAGGATTGGCGGGATACCGATCAGGGTTTTTCCGGTCGCGCCATTTTCGTTGAACAGGGTCAGCATCAAAAGCAAGGCGACGATGCCGCCCAGATAGCCCCAGGCCGATCCTGCACCAGAGATTTTGCCCATATCCGCATCCCCGGTCAGGTCGGGCATCAGAGAATTGGTGAAAATCGTCGCAAACTCCATCCCGATCAGGCCAAGACCGAACCAGACCATCGCCATGAAAAGATCAGGCTGAACCGGGGAAAGATACCACAGCGCCCCGCTTCCGATGACGTACAGAGCCGAAAATGCCCAAATCCACGGCATCCGGCGGCCTGATCCATCGGCCACAGCGCCAAGAATCGGCGCAAGACAGGCGATCAGCAGGCCGGAAATCGTCTGCCCCGTGGTCCAGTAGGTTTGGGCAGCGGCCGTCGCGGCCGTATGATCCATACCGGCGGCAGCGAATTTAGCGGTGGCAACCTCTGAGAAATACGGGCTGAAGGTGAAGGTCAGCAACAGCGTGCTGTACGGCTGACTGGCCCAGTCGAAAAAGTACCAGCCCCAGATGCGTTTGCTTGCCATGCTGCCCCCCGTTTCGGGGGATCAAGCCTTAGGTCCGCGAATTTAGCAAGCGCCGCGGGACGGATTGCACTTGGCGGCCATGCACGCTACCTGAGGGGCGCAATCGAAAGGCTGGCCCATGACGACGCTTCTGCAAGTGCTTCTTCTTCTCGTTCAGATTGTGCGCTGGATCGTGCTGGTTCATGTCATCATGAGTTGGCTGATCAACTTTCAGGTCCTGAACCTGCGCCAGCCCTTGGTGTCGCAGATCTGGTACGGGCTGAACCGCACGCTGGACCCTCTGTATTCGCGCATCCGCCGGCTGATTCCGATTCCAGGGGGCATCGACTTTGCCCCGCTGATCGTTCTGGTCGCGGTTTATGCGATTGAACGGTTGATCATGAACAACATGTACGCATTCCATTAACCCTTCGTTTACTGCAAGGGGGCAGATTGCCAATGTGTACCGCCTTGAATTCATGACCGCGCCGGATGTGTTGCTGCATCAGGTTTGGGGCTTTGCCGGGTTTCGCCCCGGTCAGGAAGAGATTGTTCAGGCGGTGATCGCGGGGCACAACACCCTGGCCATCATGCCGACGGGTGGCGGGAAATCCTTGTGTTTTCAATTGCCTGCCCTGTGTCGTGATGGGGTGACGGTGGTAATCTCCCCCCTGATCGCTCTGATGCGCGATCAGGTCAGGGCATTGAAAGCGGCGGGGGTAGAGGCGGGGGCGCTGACCTCTGGCAATACCGAAGATGAGACGGAAGAGGTTTTTACGGCACTGGATGAAGGGCGCCTGAAGGTGCTGTATCTGGCCCCGGAACGGTTGGCTGCGGCGGGCACTGTGCCAATGCTGCGGCGGATCGGTGTCAGTCTGATCGCGGTGGACGAGGCACATTGTGTCAGCCAGTGGGGCCATGATTTCCGCCCCGATTACCTGCGGATCGGCGCGTTGCGGCAGACTTTGGGCGTGCCGTTGGCCGCCTTTACCGCCACGGCGGATGCTGAAACCCGGGCGGAAATCACCACGCGGCTGTTTGACGGGGTGCCGCCGGTCACCTTTCTGCGCGGCTTTGACAGGCCAAACATCCGGTTGGCCTTTGCCGTCAAAGACTCCCCCCGCGACCAGATTTTACGCTATGCGGCAGAGCGTAAGGGCCAGTCGGGGATCATTTATTGCGGCAGCCGGGCGAAGACAGAGGTTTTGGCGCAGGCGCTGCGCGAGGCCGGGCATCTGGTGCTGCACTATCACGCCGGGATGGAGGCAGAAGAGCGGCGTCAGGCCGAACTGCGCTTTCAGCAAGATGACGGGCTGATTGTCGTGGCGACGGTGGCGTTTGGCATGGGGATCGACAAGCCGGATATCCGCTGGGTCGCCCATGCCGACCTGCCGAAGTCGATTGAAAGCTATTATCAAGAGATTGGCCGGGCGGGGCGCGATGGCGCGGCGGCTGATACGCTGACGTTGTATGGTCCGGACGATATCCGTCTGCGCCGCACCCAGATTGACGAAGGTGCAGCACCTCTTGAACGAAAACAGGCTGACCACGGGCGGCTGAATGCGTTGCTGGGTCTGGCCGAGGCGATGCAGTGCAGGCGGCAGGTGTTGCTGACCTATTTCGGCGAGGAGTCGCAGGCTTGCGGCAATTGCGATCTGTGTCAGCGCCCGGCCAAGTTGTTTGACGCGACCGAGGCGGTGCGCAAGGCCTTGTCGGCGGTGCTGCGGACCGGAGAGTATTTCGGCGCGGGCCATCTGATTGATATCCTGACCGGAACAGCCACGCCGAAAGTGATCGAACGCGGCCATGACCAGTTGCCGACCTTTGCGGTCGGGCGCGAGATGTCAAAACCGGCCTGGGCTGCGGTTTTTCGCCAGATGATGGGCCGCGATCTGGTGCGCCCGGACCCGGACCGTTTTGGCGCGTTGCGGATGACCGACGCCGCCCGGCCCATTCTGCGCGGGGAGGCGAGCATTACCCTGCGCGCCGATACCGTTGAAAAGGCGGACCGGGGCGACCGGAACACGGCGCGGGGCCAGGTGGATGAGGAAGACGTTGCCCTTTTGACCGCGTTGAAAGCCAAGCGCCGCAATCTGGCCGAAGCGCAGGGCGTTCCGGCCTATGTGGTGTTTCCCGACAAGACCTTGATTGAAATGGCAGAAAAGCGGCCAACGACGCTGGATGAGATGATCGGCATCAACGGCATTGGTGCGCGCAAGCTGGAAAGCTATGGTGCGGCATTTCTAGAGGTGATCAACGGGGCCGATGCTGCGCCGCAGCACCCGACGCGGCGCAAACTGGTCGGCACCGCCGCCGCGCCTATTTTTGACCGGCTGGCCGAAGCGCAAGTGGCGCTGGCACGGGGCGAGGATGGCACCGGAAAATACCTGTCCTGCACCCATTCCACCCTGCGCCTGCTGGCCGAACGTCGCCCCGCCAGCCTTGACGAAATGCTGGATGTGCAAGGGATGGGCCAGCAGAAGGTGGACCGGTTCGGAGCCACCTTTCTGGCTGTGTTGCAAGAGGGATAGGCGCAGGTCAGCGTTCGGCGGCGGTCAACCTTAAGAGCCCGTCTGCCGTAGATGCCAGGCAAATTTAGGTGCCCGTCCTAGTCAGGTTCCCGTCAATGCGGCCACCTCCTCTGGTTGGATCGGGCGCGCTTCAACCGGGCAAAACTCTGCCATCACGGCGCACAGGGCGGCCTTTCGGAGGGGTTTGGTCATGTATCGGTCGATTCCGGCGGCCAAAATGCCTTCGGCGTCGCCATCCATCGCATGGGCGGTCAGGGCGACGATGGGCAGATGGGATTTGCCCGCCTCGAGCACGCGGATGGCGCGGGCGGCTTCGCGGCCATCCATCTCTGGCATAGAGATGTCCATGAAGATCAGATCGGGCTTGAAGGTGTGGAAATGATCGACCGCCTCGCGCCCGTTGTTGGCAAAGACCAGTTCGATATCCAAATCGCGGGCCATTTTCTGAAACACCAGTTGGTTGGTGCGGTTGTCTTCCGCCGTCAGGATCCGCATGGCCCGCGAGCCGGGCTGAGTCACAGGTTGCACCAGTATGGCTGGCGGGGTGGCGTTGCCCAGCTCTTTCAGCTTGCGGTACAGGTCTGATCGCAGGATCGGCTTTTGGATGGAGGCGGTGATGGCATCGGCCCCCTCGCCCTCGCGCGCCTGGGCGGGGTTTGACGACAACAGCACTATGGGCAGTGTCAGCCCCATCGCACGGATGCGGGCGGCGAGGGTCAGGCCATCCATCTCCGGCATGGAATGGTCGGTCAGAACGGCATCGAAATCGGCGTCGCGGCCCAAAACCTCAAGCGCGTCGACGCCCGAACGGCACAGCGTCACCTGAACGCCGCAGGGCTGCAATTGGCGTTCCAGGATGGTGCGGTTGATGAACAGGTCATCGACGACCAGAACCCGGCGCAGGTCGATGGGCACCAGCGCCGGGGCCGCATCCTCTGCCACCGGAAGCGTGATGCGAAAGCCGAAACACGACCCCTTGCCCGGTTCGGAATCAACCCAGACCGCGCCCTGCATCCGTTCGATCAGGCGCTGGGTGATGGCAAGGCCAAGACCGGTGCCTTCAAACTTGCGGTTGGAGTCGCTTTCGACCTGATTGAACTCTCCAAAGATATGGTCGAGATGTTCGGGCGCAATCCCGATGCCAGTGTCTTCGACGGTGACATGCAGTTGCTGTTCGCCCGGTTCGGTTTCAAGGCCGACGACCCGGATCAGGACATGGCCTTTTTCGGTGAACTTGACCGCATTGCCGACAAGGTTGGTCAGCACCTGCCGCAAGCGCCCGGGGTCGCCGACAAAGCGGGTGGGCAGAAACATGTCGAAGTCGATCATCAGATCAAGGCCCTTGGACCGCGCCTTGGGCTGCAGCAGCATGGCGACTTCGTGGATTGTTCGTTCTAGATCAAAGGGTTCTGGGTATAGCGTCAGACGCTCTGCCTCAATCTTGGAATAGTCGAGGATATCATTGATGATGACCAGCAACGCCTCACCCGAGGATTTGATGGTTTCGGCGAACAGGCGCTGTTCGGAAGACAGCGCGGTGTCGCACAACAGTTCGGCCATGCCGACCACACCGTTCATCGGCGTGCGGATTTCGTGTGACATGTTGGCGAGAAAGGCCGATTTGGCGCGGTTGGCCGCCTCTGCCGCCAAAGTGGCCGCCACAAGCGCCGCTTCCGATTCCTTTTGGTGGGTGATGTCGATGCGCAGGCCGACGCGGCCGCCGTCAGGGGTGGCGTGATCCTGCGATTTGATCCAACGCCCGTCATTCAAAAGCTGTTCGGTGGTGCCCGATCCGCGACGATGCTGGGCCAGACGTTCGGTCAGCCACTCTTCCTCACGGCCAACGGCGTCGGCTTGCTGGCCACGTTCCAGCCCATAGCGCAGAATCTCTTCAAACGTCGCCCCCGGTTTCATCGCCGGGGCCGACAGCGTGTAAATGTCGCGGTAGCGTTGGTTGCAGGTCAAAAGACGTTCCTCCCTGTCAAAAAGTACGAAGCCGTCGGGGATCGCCTCGATCGCGGCCCAGATGCGCATTTGTTCGGTGATGTTGACGGCCAATGAGACAAGGTCGCCGTCGCGCGCCCGGCGGTTGACCAGCTTGATCCAAAGGCCGTCGGTCAACTGCAAGGTGACGGGTTCGATGGGGTCGGCGTCCAGACGCGTGGCCATGTCGGCCAGAAAATCCTCAACCGGAAGACCGCCAAGGTGGGCACGGCCAGATTCGGCCAGCAGTCGCAGGATTTGGGCGTATTCGATGCCGGGGGTGACGGCCAGACCTTCCAGCGGACGCATGAAGGCGCTGTTGGCCGCCACAAGCTGCAAGTCGGAATCGTAGACCGCAAAGCCGTCATTGATCGTGTTGATCGAATCCCACAGCCGGCGTTCGGCCATGACGGCATGGGTGTGGGCGCGGTCAAGATCTTCGATGAAACGGGATTGCTGGCCTTTCAGCGCCTCTGCCTCGGACACGGCGTTGCGAACGACGACGCGTTGTTCGACAATCTGATCGGACAGGGAGCGGGCGTGCATGCCAAGCTTTTCATTGGCAGCAAAAAGCTCTCTGCTCTTTTGTTCCAGCAGGCGTTCGGCGGCCAGTCTTGCCCGCCGTTCTTTCGCCAGTCGTTCCAAACTATCCATCCCTGCCCGTGCCTGTTCTGCACCCTGCGCCAAGATTTGCCCGGTTCGGGGCCCGCCTGACAAAACGCAGAATGGCGCATCGGGATGAACGCGGCCTTAACGCTGATCCATTCAGAATGCTTGCTTGGAAGAGTGGTCCATGCGAAGACTGTCCCAAAGATTTTCGGAGGAATTTCCATGTCTGGCTTAACGTTGCGGTCCTTGGCCGTCGTCGTCTTCGGTCTGTTAATTGCTGCCGCTGGGGTTGCCCAGGCCGATGATCTGATTCCTCCAAAACGACTGACGCTGTCGCAGAACACCGATTTGCCGGGTGGCGATCTGTCTTCGATTTTCGACACCACGTTGCAGGCGTGCGAAACCGCCTGCCTGACCAACAAGACCTGCGAGGCGATGACCTTCAACACCAAGAACGGGTCGTGTTTCCTGAAAAAAGGGGCGGGCAAGGGCGTTGCGTTTGACGGCGCCTATTCCGGTCTGGTCCTGAAGGCCGCCAAAGGGGCAGAGGCTTTGGCCACGACCCGGCGCGCCGAACTGACCTTCCTGCCCGATTGGGAGATTTCGCCCGCCACCACGATTGCGGCCGATATGGCGAACCGGCATGTCACCGATACGGGCACTCCGGAAGATTTTCTGGCCTCGGCCAAGGAAAATGAAGGCAACGGCGATTTCGTGGCGGCCTACAGCTATGTTGGTGCGGCGCTGAACCTGTCGGATACCGCCGAAAACTGGCTGGAGTATTCGCGTCTGGTGCTGATGGCGGCGGCCAATGACCAGAACAACGCTGCGACCTTGCGCGATGATTCTTTCCGGTCAGCGATCAACGCCTACCTGCGCGCCGACAACAAAGCGCTGCAGCATTCGATTCTGGTGCAGATGGGGCAGTCGCTTGAAACCATGGACCGGGGTCGCGACACGGTGCAGGCCTACCGTCTGGCACAAGACTTGCAGCCCCGCGATGATACCGCAGCCCTTCTGTCCGATGCCGCTGGCAAATACGGCTTTCGCGTCACCGACAACGAGGTGCAGACTGAAAGCGCGCGGCCTCGGGTTTGCGTGAACTTTTCTGACGATCTGGTGGCTTCGGGTGTCGACTACAGTTCATTTGTGAAACTGCCTGAGGCGGGGCTTTCGGTGTCGTTGGCCGGGTCGCGGCAATTGTGCGTCGAGGGGATTTCCTTTGGCACCCGCTATACCCTGACCTTCCGCGCAGGCCTGCCTGCAGCGACGGGCGAAACGTTGGCCAAAAACGTGGACGTGTCGGCCTATGTCCGCGACCGCAGCCCCGGCGTGCGCTTTACCGGGCGCGGCTATGTGCTGCCGCGCGTTGGTGGGGCGGCCATTCCGGTGGTCACTGTCAACACAACCAAGCTGAACCTTGAAGTGTGGAAAGTCACTGACCGCAATCTGGTGCGGGTCATGCAGAACGGCTATCTTGATGCGCCGATGTATGACTATCAGGAATATGATTTCGAAGGTCAGATGGCCAGCAAGCTGTGGTCCGGTACGGCCACGGTCGGTCAGGATGTCAACAAGGACATCACCACGCGCCTGCCGCTGGACGAAGCGATCAAGGGCCAGCCCGCTGGCATCTATGCCCTGCGCGCCGCTGTTCCCGGGGTTGATCCTTACACCGTTCCGGCAAGCTGGCAGTGGTTTGTGGTGTCTGATCTGGGCCTGACCACGATGAGCGGAGTTGACGGGCTGAACGTATTTGTCCGGTCGTTGGGCGATGCGGCGGCCAAGGCGGGGGTTGAGGTACAGCTTTTGTCGGTCGCAAACGAGGTTCTGGCGACCGCCACGACCGATGCCGATGGCCACGCGCTGTTTGAATCGGGTCTGATCCGGGGCACTGACAGTTCTGCGCCCGCGATGATCGTGGCGCGGGATGGCACGGTGGATCAGGCGTTCCTGTCGCTGACCGATCCGGAGTTTGATCTGTCGGACCGTGGGGTTGAAGGGCACGAGGCCGCACCGCCGGTTGACGTTTTCCTGACCACCGACCGGGGCGCGTACCGGGCTGGCGAAACCGTGCATGCCACGGCATTGGCACGCGATTCCAAGCAAGAGGCGATCACCGGCCTGCCGCTGACCGCCATTCTGATGCGCCCGGACGGTGTGGAATATGTGCGCGCCATGGCCGATGATGCGGGTTCGGGCGGCCACGTGTTCGACTTTCCAATCTCTGGCAACGCGCCGCGCGGGCAGTGGAGCATGTCGGTTTATTCCGATCTGGATGGCCCCGCCTTGAACTCCAAGACCTTTCTGGTTGAGGATTTCCTGCCAGAACGGATTGATTTCAAGCTGGCGGTCGATGACACGCCCCTTCATCTGGGCGACGTGCCGAAAATCTCGCTGGACGCGAAGTATCTGTTTGGTGCGCCCGGTGCCGATCTGGCGGTAGAGGGTGAAGTTGTCCTGCGCGCCGCAAGCGGGCTTGAGGCTTGGCCGGGCTACAGCTTTGGCAAGTTTGATGCGTATTTTGACACCAGCGTAGCGTCGTTCTCGGACATCCGGACCGACGAAAAAGGCCATGCCGATATTGACTCCGCCCTGCCTGCGGTCGATGACCCGCTGCGCCCGCTGGAGGCGTTGATTGTCACCCGTGTCGCTGAAGGTTCTGGTCGGCCGGTTGAACGTCGGGTGACAAAGGCGTTGACACCCTCTGCCGCGATGATCGGCGTCAAGCCGCAGTTTGACGGGGTGGTGGCCGAAAACGCCGAGGCGCGGTTCAATCTGGTGGGCGTTGGTGATGACACCAAGGCGACCCCAATGAAAGTGCATTGGGAAATGACCCGGGTGGATACCGATTATCAATGGTATCAGATCGATGGAAGCTGGCAATGGCAGGCCGTAACCTCGCGGGCGCGGGTGGCGGAAGGCGATGCTGACCTGACAGCCAGCGGGCCGACAGAGATTGCTGGCGCTGTGACCTGGGGTGAGTATGAACTGACCGTGGCCCGCAGCGATGGGCAAAAGGCTGTGACTTCGGTCCAGTTCTATGCTGGTTGGTATGCACCTGCCGACGTCTCCGCGACTCCGGATACGCTGCAGTTGTCGCTGGACAAGCCGTCTTATGCGGTGGGCGATACCGCGATGTTGCGGATCGTGCCGCGTGCGGCAGGGACGGCGTTGATCACGGTGCTGTCCAATCAGGTCGTCAGCCATCAGGAAGTTGCCGTCAAAGAGGGTGAAAACCTGATCCCGGTCACGGTGACCGATGATTGGGGGACCGGCGCCTATGTAACCGCCGCCGTGCTGCGCCCGATGGATGTGGCCGCTGGCCGCAACCCGGCGCGGGCTTTGGGACTGGCCTATGCCAAGATTGATCCGGGCACGCGCGCGCTGACCACGACGATAGAAACCGCGCCAGAGGCGGCACCCCGTGGCCCTCTGGATATCGCGATCAAGGTTGACAATGTGCAACCCGGCGATACCGCCTATGTCACCGTGGCTGCGATTGACGTCGGCATTCTGAACCTGACGGGTTACACCCCGCCAGATCCGCAGGACCACTATTTTGGTCAGCGCAAACTGGGGGTCGGCATCCGTGATATCTATGGCCGTCTAATCGACGGGCTGAATGGGGCCGAGGGTGTCGTGCGCTCTGGTGGCGACTCGGGTGCCAACGCAAGGCTGAAAGCCCCGCCGCCGACAGAAGAGCTGGTTGCGAACTTTGCAGGCCCGGTTCAGGTCGGTGCGGACGGTTATGCCCGCGTCAGCTTTGACCTGCCCGCCTTCAACGGCACCGTCAAGGTGATGGCGGTGGCGTGGAGCAAGCGCGGCGTCGGTGAAGCCTCAACCGACGTTCTGGTGCGTGACCCGGTTGTGGTCACCGCAAGTGTGGCAAAGTTCCTGCAACCAGGCGATGAAAGCCGTCTGCTGCTGGAAATTATCCATGCCACCGGTCCGTCCGGTCACATGAAGCTGGCGGTTTTATCCTCTGGTCTGACACTCGGCAAGGTGCCAGAAGGGGTTGATCTGACCGATCTGGGCAAGGCCGTGGTTGAAATTCCGGTCAAGGCCGATGCGGTTGGGCTGCAGACGATCGAGGTGTCGTTGACCACGCCCGATGGCAAGGTTCTGACCAAGGACCTGAAGGTTCCTGTGCAGATCAATGACCCGGTGATCAGCCGTGTCAGCCGGTTGGAGCTTGCCAAGGGCAAAAGCTTTACCTTTGACGAGAACGTGTTTGCCGGATTGCTGCCCGGATCGGGCAAGGCGGTCATGGCGGTTGGCCCGATTGCGCGCCTGAACGCGCCGGGGATACTCGCGGCGCTGGACGCTTATCCCTATGGCTGCACGGAACAGATCACCGCAAAGGCGATCCCGCTGTTGTACTTTGATCAGGTGGCGCAGGCGATGGATCTGCCAGGCTCTGCTGATATCAAGGGGCGCGTCCAGCAGGCGATTGCGGCGGTGCTGACCAACCAAAGTGCAGCAGGTGCGTTCGGGCTTTGGGAACCGGGCGAAGGCGACATGTGGCTTGATGCCTTTGTCACCGATTTCCTGTCACGCGCCAAGGCGCAAGGCTATGAAGTGCCCGATATCGCGTTCCGCAGTGCGTTGGACAACTTGCGCAATCAGGTCAACTACTATGCCGACTTCGACAAAGGGGGGGAGCCGTTGGCTTATGCGCTGATGGTTCTGGCGCGGGAAGGGGCGGCTGCGGTCGGCGATCTGCGCTATTACGCAGACGTCAAGGGCGACGCCTTTGCCACGCCAACCGCCATGGCGCAACTGGGCGCGGCACTGGCCAGCTACGGCGACCAGCCGCGTGCCGATGCGATGTTCACCAAGGCGTCGAAGGCACTGGACGGGCTGCCGACCAGCGAAGATCAGGTGATGCGCGCCGACTACGGCACGCCGTTCCGCGATGCGGCGGCAGTGCTGACGCTGGCGGTCGAAGCAGGCTCCAAAGCGGTTGACCGTGAGGCGCTGACCAACCGGATTGCAACCCAAGGCGCCATGTCGACGCAAGAGGCGACGTGGTCCCTGATGGCGGCCAATGCGCTGATCGGTCTGCCCGACAGCGCGGGCATCACCCTGAACGGAGAGACCGCGAAAGGCCCCTTGGTCAAGGTGCTGGATGCCAGCTTTACCGATCCGGTTGTGGTGAAAAATGACGGCGACAAGACCACGCTGACCGTCACCACCTTTGGCGTGCCGACCGATCCGGTCAAGGCGGGTGGCAACGGCTATGCGATCACCCGCAGCTACTATACGATGGACGGCCAGCCTGCCGCTCTTGATGGTGCCAAAGTCGGTGACCGGATGGTTGCGGTTCTTGAGGTGACGCCGTTTGGCAAGGGCGAGGCGCGGCTGATGGTCAACGACCCGCTGCCCGCCGGATACGAGATTGACAACCCGGACCTGATTTCGGGTGGGTCCGTCTCGTCCCTCGACTTTCTTGATCTGGCGACAGAGGTGGCGCATTCGGAATTCCGGCAGGACCGTTTCCTGACGGCGATTGACCGGACCGACAACTCCAGCTTCCGTCTGGCCTATGTGCTGCGGGCCGTGTCGCCGGGCACCTACCACCAGCCAGCCGCCTCGGTTGAGGATATGTACCGGCCCGACCTGAACGCCCATACGGACGCAGGCACGGTCACCGTTACCAAGTAATGCGGGCCGGTTGGTTTATAACGGCGGCGGCGGGCCTGTGGCTCGCCGCTTTCGCGCGCGATGGGGTGGACGGGTGGATTGACGCCACGGTGATCCCTTCACTGGCGCTGGCCACCAGCCAGGAAGTGCTGGACCGCAACGGCGATCTGCTGCGCGCCTATACTGTCGTGGATGGGCGCTGGCGGATGGCGACCGATCTGTCACAGGTCGATCCGTTCTTCATCAGCCTGCTGCTGGATTATGAAGACAAGCGGTTCTACCAGCATGGCGGCATTGATCCGCAGGCACTGTTGCGGGCCTTCGGGCAAGCTGTCTGGAACGGCCATATCGTCTCGGGCGGATCGACCCTGACCATGCAGGTGGCGCGTTTGCTTGAGGATTCCGGGACGGGCCGGGTTGCGGGCAAGCTGCGCCAGATGCGTCTGGCTTTGGCTTTGGAACGCCATCTGACCAAGGATCAGATCCTGTCGCTGTACCTGCTGCTGGCCCCTTACGGTGGCAATGTCGAAGGGATGCGGGCCGCGACCATCGCCTATTGTGGCAAGGAGCCGCGCCGTCTGACACCGGCAGAGGCGGCCCTGTTGGTCGCCATTCCGCAAAGCCCGGAAACCCGCCGTCCTGACCGCAATTCCGAGGTGAAAGCGGCGCGCGACCGTGTGCTGCAACGCGCCCTGTCCGATGGGGTGATTGACGCGGATCAGGCCCGCGCTGCAGCAAGCGAACCGGTGCCGACCAGCCGCCGCCCCTTTCCTGCCCTTGCGCCGCATTTGTCTGACCGTGTGGTCGCCGAAGAGCCGGGGGTGCAACGTCATCAGACCACGCTGGACAAGGGCCTTCAGACCGCGCTGGAAAAGCTGGCGGCTGAAACCGTGCAGGGCATGGGCGACCGGATGCAGGTGGCCATCGTGGTGGCCGATCATGCAAGTGGTGAAGTGTTGGCCTCTGTCGGGTCTGCGGCCTACCGCGGCGGCCAGCGGCAGGGCTTTGTCGATATGACGACAGCGCTGCGCTCCCCAGGCTCGACCCTAAAGCCGCTGATCTATGGTCTGGCGTTTGATGAAGGGCTGGCCCACCCCGAGACGTTGATTGACGACCGACCGACCGATTTCAACGGCTACCGCCCGCAGAATTTTGACCATCAGTTCCGTGGCACGATCCGCATTCGCGACGCTTTGCAACTGTCGCTGAACATTCCAGCGGTGGCGCTGACCGATGCCTTGGGCCCGGCAAAGCTATTGGCCGGTATGGACCGGGCGCAGATGAAATCAGCGCTTCCAGTGGGTCAGCCCGGGTTGGCCGTGGCTTTGGGCGGGATTGGAGTGACGCTAGAGGATCTGGTGCAGCTTTATGCCGCCATCGCGCGCGGCGGCGTGGCCCGGCCCCTGACGCACCACTTTGGCGCTGACAATCCCGAAGGCCAGCGCGTGATGACGCGGGTTTCGGCGTGGGAGGTGATGGATATTCTGGCCGGCCTTGCCCCGCCGCCCGGTGCACCGTCAAACCGGCTGGCCTACAAGACCGGCACGTCTTATGGGCACCGCGATGCCTGGGCCGTGGGTTTTGACGGCAAGAACGTGATCGGGGTCTGGATGGGGCGGGCGGATGGCACGCCGGTTCCGGGCGCGTTTGGTGCCGATCTGGCCGCGCCGGTATTGTTTCAGGCCTTTGCACGGCTGAAGCCCGCGCTTGACCCGCAGCCTGCCCCGCCACCCGATTCCTTGATGCTGTCGACCGGGCAATTGCCGCAACCGTTGCGCCATTTCCGCAGCCGCGATGCCGTATTTGCCGCCGATGCCACAGCACCAGAGGTGACCTTTCCCCCCGATGGGTCAGTGGTAGAGCTCCTGCCAGAGGGGTTGATGGTCCGCGTCTCGGGCGGCACCGCGCCGTTTACGTGGCTTGCCGACGGCGCGCCGGTGCTAAGTGGTGAGGAAGACTCCACCCTGATGCTGCCCGCTTTGGGGCGCGGTTTTGTCACCCTGTCGGTTATTGATGCAGAGGGACGGTCGGCGCGCACCCGGGTTCGATTGCGTTAGGCCAGCGGTTGACCTTGACCAAGCGGGCCGATACGGCTTGCAAGCCCATTTTTCTGGAAATCCGCATGTCTGTTTCGGCCAAGACCGCCCTGCTTCTTTCGGGCCTGTCATCCTTGTTCATCGTTGGTGCCGGATCGTCCATTTTCGGCCCTGCCCTGCCGGTTTACGAGTCGGCGTTTCACATATCAACCACGACCTCCGGGCTGTTGGTGTCGATCCTTTGGATCGGTTGTCTGGTCGGAGTATTGGGCATGTATTTCAGGGGCGCGCAGATCGGACCGCGCTTGCCGCTGGCCTTGTTGGTGTTGGGGTCGTCGTTGATGGCACTGGCGCCCATATGGTCAGTGGCGCTGGCGGGCGGGTTGATCTTTGGCATCGGCTACGGGGCGATTGCGGCTTTGTTCAACCCACGGGTGCTGCAGGCTTTTGGGGCCCGGGGCACTGCGGGCATCGGCATGTTGAACGCAGTTTACTCGTTCGGTGCGATACTGGCACCCTATGGGTTCACCCTGATCGGCAGCAGCCTGCGCCCGGTGTTCTGGACGATTGCGGCCGTATCGGCGCTGACCTGGCTTTTGTCGGGACGGGTCGGGCTGACCGGGCTGCCAGAGCAGAGGCATGGGCGCGGCTTCAAGTTGCATTTGCCGATTTTGGGCCTGACGCTGGCCGCAATCGGGATAGAGGCAAGCCTGTCAGGTCTTGGTCCCATCGCGCTGATCCGCTCCGGTGTCAGTGCAGAGGCGGCGGCGCAGTTGTTGTCGCTGTTCTTTGTGGCGGCCTTGCTGG
This sequence comes from Rhodobacterales bacterium, assembly GCA_038231775.1. Lineage (GTDB taxonomy): Bacteria > Pseudomonadota > Alphaproteobacteria > Rhodobacterales > Rhodobacteraceae > Stagnihabitans. The sequence goes on from JBBRKS010000022.1 coordinate 29,888, forward strand.
CGCGGATCGCGTTGATCCTGACAGCGCACCGGTTTGCTGACTTTGGCATTATGGTTTTTGCCTTGGTCTGGGCCACGTTCTGCGCCCTTGGGGCCGCTTTGATCAGTCCGGCGCTGTTCTTTGCGCCGATGGGCGTTGCGGCGGGCCTGTTCTTTCAGGGGGAGTATGTGACAGCGACGCGCAAGATGGGCGATGACCCAAGGGTATCGCCGGTCATCCTTGGGGTTGGTCTGTTGGGGGCCATCGTGTCGCCGCTGGTATATGCGCGGTTCATGGATAGCCTTGGGCCGAACGGGTTTTTCTGGCTGGTGTTCGGCGTCGCTGGCGTGGCCACTGTGTTCGCCTTGGCCTCGTACCGGGCGATGATGCGCTGATCAGCCTTTGTCCCAGATGTAAGGCATAGGTTCGCGCCCGCTGTCGGTCAGCAAAAAGGCGCTACGGCCTTCGATCACGGCGGCAGACAGCGGGCCACCGTAAGCCGCACTGCTGTCCATGTTCAGGCGGTTGCCGTAGTGAGTGGCCTTGGCGATCGCGGTGTGGCCATGCACGATCAGAGCGCCGTGGTCGCGGGTGTCGTCCAGAAACTCTTGCCTGATCCAGACTAGGTCGTCTTCGGTCTGATCGGCCAAAGGGATGCCGGGGCGGATGCCGGCATGGACAAAGATCGCCTGTTCAAAGGTAAAGCTGGTCGGGCAGCTTTCCAGAAAACGGCGATGGTCCAGCGGCACGGCAGCCAAAGCCTCGGCATGAACCGGGGCTACGGGGCGGTCACCGGGACTGCGGACGCCGTAAGAGGCAAGCGTTGTAGCACCACCAATCCGGGGGTGCAGCCACGAGTGTTCGGGTTTCAGGCCGGGATCACGCCATGCGGGGTCGGTCATAAAGCCGGTGAAAAGGCGGTCATGGTTGCCCTTCAGAACAACCCAGTCGCGACCCGCCGCAACGCCCAGCATCAGGAATTCGACCACACCGCGACTGTCCGGGCCGCGGTCAACCAGATCGCCCAGATGCACGATGCTGGCGTCACCATGCAGCGCCATATCGGCATTGATGCGGTGGTGTGCGGCTTTCAAAAGCTCTAGGTGGCCATGAATATCGCCAATCGCGTAAATGTGCATGCGGCCCTCAGAAATGGAAAAGTCCGGGGAAGCTGCCCCCGGACCTTTCGATATTCAGACACGCCTCAAAGGGCAAGGGGTTATGCGCCCACAAACTCCAGCGCCTTGACCTGGCTGAACATGCCCGTGGATTCCAATGTGTTGACCACCTTGGGATCAATCGCCTGATCCAGATACAGGATGGCGATGGCGTCCTGACCCACCCCGGACCGGCCAAGGGTAAAGTTCGCGATGTTGACGTTGTTCTTGCCCATCGTCATGCCCAGAAGGCCGATGATGCCCGGCACGTCCTCGTTCGTCGTGTACAGCATGTGCTGGCCGATTTCGGCGTCGATGTTGATGCCCTTGATCTGGATGAAGCGCGGTTTTCCATCGGAAAAACAGGTGCCTGCAACCGAGCGTTCGCGTTTGTCGGTGACCATGGTGACCTTGATATAGGCGTCAAAGGTGCCGGTCTTGTCCTGCCGCGTGGTAGAAATCTGGATACCGCGCTCCTTGGCTACGATGGGGGCCGAGACAAGGTTCACATCCGGGTTGGCGGTTTTCATCACACCCGCGATGACCTCCTGATTGAGGGCGGCAAGGTTCATCGACGACACTTTGCCATCATACAGGATGTTGATGGCGCGGATCGGTTCTTCAGTCATCTGGCCGATAAAGCCGCCTAGATGGCTGGCGAGTTTGATCCACGGCCCCATCACAGCCGCCTCTTCCGCCGTGACGTTGGGCATGTTCAGCGCGTTCTGCACGGCACCGGACAACAGGAAATCCGACATCTGTTCAGCCACTTGCAGGGCGACGTTCTCTTGTGCCTCGGTCGTGGCGGCGCCCAGATGGGGGGTGCAAACGACGTTGGCCATGCCGAACAGCGGGCTTTGCGTGGCGGGTTCCACCTCAAACACGTCAAGCGCTGCACCGGCGACATGGCCAGAGTTCAGGGCGTCGACCAGCGCTGCCTCGTCAATCAGACCACCTCGGGCGCAGTTGATAAGGCGAACCCCCTTTTTGGTTTTGGCCAGCGCCTCACGGCTTAGGATGTTCTTGGTCTTGTCGGTCAGGGGCACATGCAGGGTGATGAAATCGGCGCGGGCCAGCAGGTCATCAAGGTCAACCTTGGTGACCCCCAAAGCCTTGGCGCGTTCGTCTGACAGGAAGGGGTCATAGGCGACCACCTTCATCTTCAGGCCAACGGCGCGGTCACACACGATGCCGCCGATGTTGCCCGCACCGATCACGCCAAGCGTCTTGTTGAACAGTTCAACCCCCATGAAACGCGACTTTTCCCACTTGCCGGCCTGGGTTGAGGCGTTCGCCTCGGGGATCTGGCGAGCCACTGCGAACATCATCGCGATGGCATGTTCGGCGGTGGTGATCGAATTGCCGAACGGCGTGTTCATCACGATCACGCCCTTTTTAGAGGCGGCGGGGATGTCCACGTTGTCAACGCCGATGCCGGCGCGGCCGACGACTTTCAGGTTTGTGGCGACGGCCAGCAGCTTGTCGGTGACCTTGGTGGCAGAGCGGATTGCAAGGCCGTCATATTGGCCGATGATCGCGGCAAGCGCGTCTTTGTCTTTGCCTAGTTTCGGCATGTAATCGACCTCGACCCCGCGGTCGCGGAAGATCTGGACGGCGGTTTCGGAAAGTTCGTCGGAAACGAGAACGCGCGGTGCCATGATGGGCTCCATGTGATTTGGGGGGATGAGTCGGGGTTACCCCCGACCTACTTGGGGGATTTCCCTTGGACTGCGATCAAATTTGAGCGGCGATTTCGGCAGCAAAGGCGTAGGCGATCCACGGCAGCAGCGCCTTGACGTCAGCGGTTTCCACCGTCGATCCGCACCAGATTCGCAGGCCGGGCGGGGCATCGCGGTACGCACCCATATCTAAGCCCGCACCGGCCTTTTCGATCCGCCGGGCGACGGCTTTGGCAAAACCCTCGCCATCCTTGATGCGCGGATCGGTGAATTTCAGGCAAACCGACGTGGTAGAGGCGATGGCCGGGGTTTCGGCGAGGTTGGCAATCCAGTCATTCGCGGCGCAAAACTCCCAGATGGCGGTCGCGTTGGCTGTGGCGCGGGCGATCAGGCCCTGCAGTCCGCCGATGGACTTGGCCCATTTCAGTGCGACAAGATAATCTTCGACCGCCAGCATTGACGGGGTGTTGATTGTCTCACCCGCAAAAATCCCCTCGATCAGTTTGCCCTTGGAAGTGAGGCGGAAAATCTTGGGCAGCGGCCAGGCGGGGGTGTAGCTTTCCAGCCGTTCAACAGCGCGGGGCGACAGGATCAGCATGCCATGCGCGCCCTCACCGCCAAGTACCTTCTGCCACGAGAAGGTGGTAACATCCAGCTTGTCCCACGGCAGCTCCATCGCGAAGGCGGCAGAGGTGGCGTCGCAGATTGTCAGGCCAGCCCGATCAGCCGGGATGGCGTCACCGTTGGGCAACCGGCAGCCAGAGGTGGTGCCGTTCCAGGTAAACACCACGTCAGAGTCAAAATCGACAGTGGTCAGGTCAACAATCTGGCCATAGGGCGCAATTTTGACCTTGGCGTTCAGCTTCAGCTGTTTGACCGCATCTGTCACCCAGCCTTCGCCAAACGACTCCCATGCCAGCATTTCCACGGGCCGGGCGCCAAGCAGCGACCACATGGCCATTTCGACCGCACCGGTGTCAGAGGCGGGCACGATGCCAATGCGGTAGTCGGCGGGAACGCCGAGAATTTCGCGGGTCAGGTCAATCGCCTGCGCCAGCTTGGACTTGCCCACGGCTGCGCGGTGCGACCGACCCAACGGGGCATCCTCAAGCATCAAAAGGGAAAAACCGGGAACCTTGGCGCAAGGGCCAGAGGAAAAGCGCGGATTTGCCGGGCGCGCGGCCGGTGGAGTCAGATCAGTCATGGTAGCCTTCCAGCTAAAAGCCCCCCGGTGGGGAGGGGTGTCCCGCCGTTGGAATTACGGGGGCTGTGGCGCTGGCGCAAGGCGGAAAATCGGCGTAAAGCGCCGCATGAGCGCGAAAATGCGACGCCAAATTTCACTATCGGAAACCTGCCCATGTATGTTGCAACTTTACTAACCCATCCCGACCGCCCGGTGCTGGAACGTGTGACGGTGGAATCCTTGCGCAATGCCTGGGGTGGTGGTGATGCCGTCTGGCTTGATCCGGGTGTGGCTGCCGAGTTCGCCGTGCAGGCGATGCCCGCCAACCGCTGGGAGGTGTGGCAGGCGCTGCAGGGTCTGCGCGTCGATCTGATCATCCAACCCGCCGAGGGGCGCAAGAAGCAGCTTTTACTGGCCGACATGGATTCGACCATGATCGAGCAGGAATGTATCGACGAATTGGCGGATGAGGCGGGGGTGGGCGCCCATGTCGCCGCCATTACAGCCCGGGCGATGAACGGCGAACTGGAGTTTGAGGCGGCGCTGACAGAGCGGGTGGCGCTGTTGAAGGGTCTGCCGGTCGGGGTGATCGACCATGTGATCCGCGACCGCGTCACGCTGATGTCAGGCGGCACGGTGTTGCTGGCGACGATGAAGGCCAACGGGGCGCATTCTGCCTTGGTGTCGGGCGGCTTCACGGCGTTTACCGGCAAGATTGCCGCCATGCTGGGCTTTGATGAGAACCGAGCGAATACCTTGCTGATCGAAGATGGCAAGCTGACAGGAAAGGTTGCGCTGCCGATCCTTGGCAAGCAGGCCAAGGTCGATGCCTTGCTGGAGATTGCCGCGCGGCTGGGGATTGGCCCGGCGCAGGTTCTGGCGGTTGGTGACGGCGCGAATGATCTGGGGATGCTGGGGCTGGCCGGGACCGGGGTGGCGCTGCACGCCAAGCCTGCGGTGGCCGCGCAATGCGAGGTTCGGGTGAACCACGGCGATCTGACAGCGCTTTTGTACCTGCAAGGCTATGCACGCGAAGAGTTCGCAGCATGATTGTGCGGCGCGCTGAACCGGCTGATGCCACGGCCTTGGCAGTGGTTTTGAATGAGATCATTGCCGTCGGTGGCACCACCGCGCATGCCGAACCGTTCTCGGACACCTATTTCCAATCGCACTACATCGACGGACCGGATGCTATGTGTTGCCATTTGGCGCAGGTCGAAGGCCAGATGCTGGGGTTTCAGGCGTTGGGTATTTATCCGGCCTTGCCCAAGGGGTGGCTGGACGTGGGCACGTTTGTGCGCAGTACCGCACGGGGAACCGGGGCCGGAGCCGCATTGTTTGCGGCGACCTGTGGCGTGGCTCGGGCTGGTGGCTGTGCGGTGATCAACGCCACGATCCGGGCCGACAATGGGCTGGGCCTGGGATTTTACACGCGACTGGGGTTCAAGGACTATGCGTTTGACCCGGATTTCGCGCTGAAGGATGGTCGTGTGGTTGGCCGCATCTCCAAACGGTTCGACCTGTGAGCGTGTTTGAGGTCGCACCGCATCTTGCGCTGATCCTGATTGCTGTGGCCTTTGTGGCGGGCTTTGTCGATGCCATCGCCGGGGGTGGCGGTTTGTTGGCGGTGCCTGCGCTGTTGTTGTGCGGCGCCTCTCCCCTGCAGGCATTGGCGACCAACAAGGTGCAGGGCATGGTCGGGTCGGGCACGGCTTTGGTGAATTACGCGCTGGCCGGGCAGGTGAAACCGCGTGAGCAGTTGGGCATGGCGCTGGTCAGCATGGTGTTTGGGGCTGCGGGATCTTTGGTCGCCGGGGCGATGCCGGCTGGCTTGTTGCGACTGATCATGCCGCCGATCCTGATTGCGATTGCGCTGTTTTTTGCACTTAAACCCGGCCTGACCGATCAGCCCCGCAAGGCGCGGATGACCGCGGCGGCCTTCACGGTGGCGGTGGTGCCGGTGATTGCCGGGTATGACGGGTTTTTCGGGCCCGGCACCGGGTCATTCTTCATGCTGGCGTTGGTGATGCTGTGCGGTTTTGGCGTCTTGCAGGCCACCGCACAGACCAAGGCGCTGAACTTTGCCTCTAACGTCGGGTCGGTGGCGGTGTTTGCCTTTTCGGGTGCGACATGGTGGTGGATCGCTGGCGCTATGGCCTTGGCGCAGATTGGCGGGGCAACGCTGGGGTCACGGCTGGCCGTGCGGGTTGGGGCTAGCTTGATCAAACCGTTGCTGGTCGCAACCTCGTCCGGGATGGCGCTGCGGCTTTTGTGGCAGGCGTGGGGTTAGGGCGCGGTTACTCTGGTGTGGGAAGCAGGTCGATTGGCTCTGATGGATGGCCCCTGTTCAAGGCAGGTTGCATTTTATCCGCCTTGGGTTCCGGTTTTACCCCGAAGACCGCGCAGTACAAAGCGGGCACGAACAACAGGGTCAGCAGGGTGCCCACGATGATGCCGCCCATCATCGCATAGGCCATCGGCCCCCAGAACACCTGGCGCGAGATTGGGATCAGCGCAAGGCTTGCGGCGGCTGCGGTCAACAGGATCGGGCGGGCGCGGCTGTCGGTCGCCTCAAACACGGCTTGCCAACGGTCGCGGCCGCGCAGTTGCAGCTCTTCAATCTCATGGACCAGAATGATCGAGTTGCGGATCAGGATGCCGACCAGAGCCAACACCCCCAGAATCGCCACAAACCCCAACGGCGCGCCAGAGGTGACCAGAGCCAGCACGACCCCGATCAGACCCAGGGGGGCGACGGCCAGCACGACAAACGCCCGCCGAAAGCTTTGCATCTGGATCATCACCAGCGTGACCATGATCAACAGCATGACCGGAACCACGGCAACGATGGGCGACTGGCTTTCTGCGCTGCTTTCGGCCGAACCGCCGGCTTCTAGCGTGTAACCGGGC
>JBBRKS010000023.1:0-36262 GCA_038231775.1 Rhodobacterales bacterium
CGCCGATGCACCCGACGTACCTGGAGTTCTGCAAGCAATTTCCAACACTTGAAAGCTATATCGCCGCTAAGCATGAACAAAACAAAATGGCGCGCTTTGTGTTTGGCAAGCTGCCGGGGGTCGATGAACATCAGGTGATCGAGCATGCCAAGAACAACTTCGACTTCATCGGTCTGTTAGAGATGTATCCGATATCGTTTCAGGTCGCGTTTGATCTGATGGGTCATCCCGGCCTTACCCCGTCCGAGCATCAGCGCAAGACCCCCGACATCAAGGAAACGGCGGTTGATCTGACCGACGATGTGCGCCGCATGATCAAGCGGGTCAACAGGCTGGATCAGGCGCTGTACGACTATGTCCGTCAGGTCCTGAAGCCGCGCCGGGATGAGTGGAACGTGCTGCGCAAGCGCTGAAGGGTGCGACGTGGGGTGGTTTCAGCGCACGGCTTGGTGGTGCCGCACCTGTGTTGTCGGGGAAGCGGGGGTGCGCAAGGCAAAGCCGCTTGACGCCTCCCAATGCCGCGGACCTACGCTTTGGCAATCGCAGCGAAATACCAAATAGCGGCGGGCTATCTTTCTTGCTATCCATCCCAAACGGACCAGCCGGTCCCTCCAAAGGCCGTGACATCCCATGACGGCATCAGCCGAACTTTCGGTCGCCTCGTACAACATCCATAAGGGCGTCGGCACCGACCGGCGCCGCGATCTGGTGCGCATCGAGGCGGTGATTGGCGAAATCGGTGCCGATATTCTGGCCCTGCAAGAGGTCGATACCCGGTTCGGCACCCGCAAGGGCCTGTTGGATCTTGATGCTTTGCGGCAAGATCTGGGGCTGATCCCGGTCCCGGTTGAGGGGGTTGGCACCGCCCATGGCTGGCACGGCAACCTGCTTTTGGTGCGCAACGCAGTGGTGCAACAGGTGCAACAGGTCATCCTGCCCGGGTTTGAACCGCGCGGTGCGATGATCACCGACCTGACCGTGGCAGGCCTGCCTTTGCGGATCGTGAATGCGCATTTTGGCCTGTTGCCCGCCTCGCGCAGTGCGCAGGCCCGGGCCGTGCTGGACAAGCTGGCCGGAATGGCGGGGCGGGCGACCCTGCTGATGGGCGATCTGAACGAATGGCGCAGCGGGGCGCTGGCTTTGCGGACGCTGGGCACGAAATTCGCACTGCCCGTGCCCCGCCCAAGTTTTCCGTCGCGCTTTCCGGTGCTGGCGCTCGACCGGATCATGGCCTCGGGGAGCTGCACCTTAAGCGATGTTGCGGTCCATGCCAGTCCGCTTTCTCGGCGCGCTTCGGATCATTTGCCGCTGTGCGCCCGGTTTTTGTTGAGCGCTGCATGACGAGGCCGGATGCCGAGGCGCTGACCTGGCTGGTTGTGGCCGCTTTCGGGCTGGTTGCAGCGTTTTGGTTGGCACAGCGCACCTGGACCCGCTTTGTGCGGCGCACCCATGGCGCGAATTCGGCGGCCTTGGGGCGGGGCGGACCACCCTCAACACTCGACCGCCTTTTTGTCCCGTTGGAGGCGGCGCATCCTGGGCAAAGCGGCTTGATGACGCTGTTGGACGGTGCCGACGCGTTTGCCGCCCGCGCCATGACGGCAGGTCTGGCGGGCCGCAGTCTGGACCTGATGTACTACCTGTGGCGCACCGATCTGGCAGGCTGGCTGCTGATTGAAACGTTGCTTGCGGCGGCGGACCGGGGCGTGCGCATCAGGCTGCTGTTGGACGATGTGAATGTGCAGGGCCTTGACCGGACCTTTCTGGCGCTAAGCCAGCATCCGATGATCGAGGTGCGCCTGTTCAACCCGACGCGGCACCGCCGCTTTGCCCTGCGCCGGGCGATAGAGATGGTGCTGGGCCTGTCGCACTTTAACCGCCGGATGCATGGCAAACTGTGGATTGTGGACGGGCGGCTGGTCATCCTGGGCGGGCGCAACATCGGCGACACCTACTTTGGCGCCCGGGAAGGAGAGCCTGTTTCGGTCGACGCCGATGTGATGCTGGTCGGTGACAAGGTGGCCGGGGTCGAGACGGTGTTTGACAGCTACTGGAACCTTGGCCTGTCAATGCCGATCCGCGCTTTGTGGCCCGGCTTTACCGTCAGCGCGGCGGCGTTTCGCAGACGTCTGGCCCGCAAGACTCACGGCACCGCCGCACGCCGATTTCAGGACCAGACACTGGCAGACCGCACCCCGGATCAGGTGTTGACCGCCCGGTTGCGCTGGACCGACAAGGTCACCCTGCTGGCCGACCCGCCCGACAAGGCTTACGGTGCACCCTCTGATCCGGGGATGGCGGGCGCGGTGCATGACCTGCTGGACGCAGCACGGGCAGAGGTGCTGATGATCACGCCCTATTTCGTGCCGGGCAACGAAGGGATGGCGCATCTGACCGGGCTGTGCGCGCGTGGGGTAAAGGTGTCGCTGCTGACCAATGCGCTGGCCGTCGCGGACAAGGTGGTGGTCCACGGCGCTTACCGGCACTACCGCACACGACTGTTGGCCGCCGGCGGGATTTTGCACGAATTTGCCGGAGGCAGAGGTGCGGGTGGACCGGACCTCGGTGCGTCGCCCTTGGGGCTAGGTAGCGCCGAAGGGGCAGGCACAAGAGGCGATGGCGCACAGCAGGGCGAGGTTCTTCATTCCAAGATTTTCGTGATTGACCAAAGCCAAGCCGTTGTAGGCTCGCTTAACTTCGACCTGCGGTCGGCCCTGACCAACACCGAACTGGGGCTGTTGTTTGAAGAGCCGTCGCTGGTGGCCGAACTGGTCGCGCATGTCGACCGGCTGTGCGCGCCGTCACGGGCGTTTGCGGTCACTGAAGTCGCAGGCCGTCTGCACTGGGCCGTCAGCCGCCCCGGACAGCCCGCCGACATGACAGTGGAACCCGAGGCAAGCGCCGTGCGCCGGGCATTGTCTTGGATCGTCGGGCAATTGCCGATCCAGCATTACCTGTGAGGCGGGCGCGCACATCGCCCAACCCTAAATGGTCACAGCTTTCCGGCCGCGATCCATTCCTTGATCTTTTCCTCGCTGACCTCAAAGTGCATCGAGTCTTCGCGGCCGTAGGCGGCGCCCCAGACCCAACCTTCGGCGTTGAAGAAGTCCGACATGATGGTCAGGCCCAACTGGGTGCGCCCGTCGCCCAGGGTGTCCAGCACGCCGTCAATGTTCAGATCGACCGCCAGACCGAAAGAGTGGGTTGAAACCGCCGTTGTCGACCCCCGGATATAGCGCACGCACAGCGACCCTGCGGTGTTGATGCGGGCGTAAAGTTCCGGGTCCGCACGCTGGATGTTGGCCAGAACGACGCCAAGGGAATCGAGTGCCGGTTGCAGCATCTTGACGGTGACCGGGCCCACCTTCTCTGACTTGACCAGACCGGCCAGACGCGGGTTGGTGATGTCCTGACACTGATCGGTCAGGTCATCGCGCGGCGCACCAAACGTGGTGATCAGGAATGACGGTGTCGGCACCGTCAGCCCCTTGTTCAGATTGCGCCGGTCCGCGACCAGCACGACCTGCGGGTAATTGCCAGCCAAAGTGCCCGGACCGGACGGGCCGACGATGGCAAGCCCTTCGCCCGATGCGTCAACCGGGGCAGCGCCGACCTCTATCTTGATGACGCGCTCTTCCAGAGAATCGACCTGATCGCGCAACTGGCTGACCACTTCGGTCAAATTGTCCAGATCGCCGTGCAACAGTTCAATGTCGATGCGGGCCTGATTGTCAACCGACCCGTTGCCCTCGGTCGTAGGGTGTCCGGCAGAGGGGAAAAACAGCGGGATGGACACGACGATCATCGCTGCAATCAGAACAGAGACCGACAGAAGAATGGCAGGCAGTAGACGCAAGGGACACCTGATGGGACAAGAGAGCAGACCGAAAGCGGACGAAAACCACAAAAACCGGGGGCACAAAACGCGGGCAATGCCCCCCGCAGACGGGTCATGCAGGCCCGCTCGGCGCAATTATTCCTGCAAGGGGGTGTCTGGCAAGGTGCCTTGAAGCGGTCCGCTCTTAAGGATAGCAGGTTGTCACCCCAAAGTCGTTGTGAACTGGCCAAAGCTGCACTAAAGTCACGCGATTGCAATCAATTCGAGTTGCGGAAGGAATGTCATGACAAACCGTAAACGCCTTGCCCGACTGGCCATTTTGGTGCTGTTCGCCTGTGGTCCGGTTGCGGCTTTTGCTCAGGATGACAGCACGCTGACGGCTGAAGAGCTGGCTGCAAAATTTCAGGCCCAGATGACGCGCAGTCTGACGATTGTACCGTCAACCACCGCCACGACCGACCCCGCCGCCAAACTGCCCGCCGATACGACCTATGTGGCGCTTGACCCGTCCGCGCAGGTCAACATCCGCATCGAGTTTGCCTTTGACAGTGCCGCCATCGGCACCGGTGAAGAGACCAAGCTTGCGACCCTGTGTCAGGTGATCAAGACCTCTGACATCCCGTCGTTCAAGATCATCGGCCACACCGACAGTTCGGGCACCGATGCCTACAACCAGAACCTGTCGACCTTGCGTGCCCAGGAAGTCAAACGCCATCTTGTCGAAGACTGCGGTATCCCTGCCGACAAACTGGTCGCCGAAGGCGTGGGTGAGGCGTTTCTTGCCGATCCCGCCGACCCCAAGGCCGCTGCAAACCGCCGGGTCGAATTTCAGGTCGGCAGCTGACGGCACGGCGTTGATCAGGGCAAGGCAGGCAGAGGGGCGGTATGGCTGAATCCAGAGCGGGCGACATATTCGAGCCTGGCCATGTCTTGAACAACACCTACCGGATCGACATGATCCTTGGTCGCGGCGGCACGTCCGAAGTGTACAAGGCGCAGAACAACATCTCGGGCCGCTTTGTGGCGATCAAGGTCCTGAAATCGGAATTTGCCGGGGACGAGGCGTTTCTCACGCTGATGCGGCGCGAAGAGGAAATCCGCGAGATCCGCCATGATGCCGTGGTGCGTTACTCTGAAAATCACCGCACGCCTGACGGTCTGATCTATCTGGTGATGGACTATGTCGACGGGCCGGGTCTGGACCTGTTGCTGCGGCAGGGCGGTCTTCCGGCAGATGACCTTGTCAGGGTGTGCCGCAGGGTGGCCGATGGTCTGAAGGTGGCCCATTCGCGCCGGATCATTCACCGCGATCTTTCGCCCGACAACATCATCCTTAAAGGTGGCAATCCGGACGGTGCGGTCATCATCGACTTTGGCATTGCAAAGGACGCCAATCCCGGCGCGCAGACCATTGTGGGCAACGACTTTGCCGGCAAATATGCCTATGCCGCGCCCGAACAACTGGCGGGCAACACTGATACGCGGTCTGATTTGTATTCGCTGGGCGCGCTTTTGTTGGCGACCTACCGGGGACGGCGGCCCGATCCGGGCAAGAACCCGCTTGAGGTGCTGCAGCGCAAGCAACTGCCGCTGGATACCTTGGGCGTGCCAGAGCCGTTGAAAAGCCTGATCGACCGGATGTCGCATCCGGACCCGGCGCAACGGTTCCAGTCGGCGGATGAACTGGTTCAGGCGATTGACGCCAATATTTTGGCGCCTGATCCAACCGTGGTGAACCCGCGTGCGGCACTTCCGGCGTTCACCACCCGGGTTCCTCCGCCGGTTGCCAATTCGACCAGCGCCCTGCCCTCGACTACCACGCGGTCCGGGGCGGTCACATCCCCAAAGGCTGCGCCGTCGCGGACTGGCTGGTGGGTCGCCCTTGCAGCGCTGGTGATCATCGGTGGCGGGGCTGCCGCCTATTTCACTGGCGTGCTGGGCTTTGGGACCAAACCCGCAGGCACAGTCAGTGTCGCCGAAAACCCGACGCCGCCAGCCGATCCTGTCCCCAAGGCCCCCGGGGTGATCCCGAAAGTCGCAGTGCCCGAAGGGACTGCACCGGTTGATCCTGCCACCAAAACGCCAGAGCCGACGGTGCCCGTCGCACCGACCGAACCGGCCAAGGTTCCGCAGACTGACCCAACGACGCCTGATCCGATCCCCCCCGATCCGACAGCCCTGCAGCCCACCCCGCCTGATGCTTTACCCGATGCCGTCCCGGTTAAACCCGTGGCAAAGGTGCCAGAAACCGCTGCGGTGCCTGCCCTGCCGGTGGCCGACCCTTATGTGCTGATCGTCGAACGCCCCGCCTCTGGGGCCGCGATGGCGGTGGGCAACGTGCCGAGCCAACAGATTGCCGATGATCTGACCCATGCGATGCAGGACATTGGCGGCACCGCCAATCTGACGCTTGCCACCGGGGCTATCGGGCAAACCTGGGGGGAAGATGTCGTCAAGGTGGTGCAGGCCCTGCGCAAGGTGGACAGCTGGCATCTTGCGATCAAGGAAAATCAGGCCGATGTCAGTGGGACCACCACCGACCCTGCGGTCAAGGCGGCGGTGACGGCGGCGATCGGCACCTTGCCCGGTGTGCTGAAAGGTGCAGCGCGGATTGACGTTGCGATGAAACTGACGCCCTTCCTTTCGGCGGACGTTGTGGCCCCGGCGCTGACGGCCAATGCCGATTGCGGCCCGCTGGCGCTGGTTGATCCGCCAACGCTGGGTTACGCGGTGGGCGATACCGTCACCCTCACCGGGCGGCTGGCCAAGGCTGAAACTCAGGTCAAGCTGTTCGCGGCCGTGGCGGCCCTTGTCCCGGACCGCAAGGTTGACCTGCGGATTGACCTTCTAAACCCCGCCTTGTGCCAGATCGAGGCTGCCCTGCCCGCTGCCCGGCAAGGTGATTTCCGCTTTGACTTCAGCTATGGCGACACGGCTGGGCTGAACGCGTCGGGGCGTTATTTCGTCGGTGAAAATCCGGTGATTGATCTGGTGATCCCGGCAGATGTCACCGATGGCTATATCTCGGTTATGATCGTCGATGTGTCGGGCAATGTCTACCACGTCCTGCCCAACCTGAACCGCCCGGACAATGCAGTCGCAAGTCTGCGCAAGGGGGTTGCTGGCCCGGTGACGGTGCGGATCGCGTATCCGTTGTCGGACAACAAAGACCCGGCGCACATCGCTTTTGTGGTGGATGCGACCTCGCTTGGCAAAACCAAGGTCGTGGTGATCCACTCGCAAAACCCGCTGTTCTCCGAATTGCGCCCCACCACGGAGTCTGTCGGTGGCTTTGCCGATGGGCTGAAGGCGCAGGTCGAAAGCGGCGCGTTGCAGATATTGTCGCTGAACAGCCGCATCCTGACGAGCATTGCGCGCTAGGCTTGGGTTTGGATTTCGCGGTTTGAACACCTGATTTTTCGCAGAAAAATCGTGGTTACGATTATTCTGCGAATAATCCCGGCGCCCCTTTGCAAACCCGGCGTTTCGTCGCCGAACCCGCGCATCCGATTAAACCACATCCACCACGATCACCGACACATTGTCGGCCCCACCCCGGTCAAGCGCCATCTGCACCAGATTGTCGGTCACAACCTCCAGCGGCACACCGCGCAGGGCAGCGCCCAGTTCGGCAATCGACGCATATTTGTTCAACCCGTCAGAGCAAAGTAGAAACCGGTCGCCCGGCAAGGCATCGCCGCGGATCTTGTCCAGTTCCAGCGCCTCGCCCACCCCGACCGCCCGGGTGATGGCGTTCGATTGCGGATGCTTGCCCGCCTCGTCCCAATCCATCTGACCCGCCTCGACAAAGGCCGCCACCAGCGAATGATCGGTGGTCAGCAAATCCATCTTGTCAGCACGCAACCGGTAAAGGCGGCTGTCACCGGCCCACAGCGCGCCAAAATGGCCATCCGCCAGCACCAATGCCACCACGGTCGCCCCCATGACCGCCCCGCGCCGCTGCGATTCAGCCACGATGGTGTCATGCGCCTGATTCAACGCCCGCCGGATCGCCCCCAGCTTTTCTGAGGCTTCCATTTCGGGCAGCACCGCCACCGCATCGACCACGACCTGACTGGCGTAATCACCGCCCTCGTGCCCGCCCATCCCGTCCGATACGACCCAGATGTTCTGATCTGGCAGGACCAGAATGGAATCCTCGTTATGCCTGCGGACCTTGCCGACATGGGTGCGGGCATTGAAACGAATGGCTTCTGAAATCATGGTCCGACTCCGGAGTGGGAGAGGTCGCCAAGGTCAAACAAGAAATGCGCTACATCGGCCTGCGGCAGGCCTTCGGTCAGGATCAGCCGGGCCGCCTCGCCAATCGAGGCTTGCCATGCACAAGACCGGTGCATCTCGCCGCCAGCAAGGTCCAGCGCAAGGTCAGCGTAAAACGCATCCGGGATCGAATTTGACAGAACCAAAGCCGACCCAAAGGTGCCGATGCTGCTGGGCCCGCCCATCGGACCAAGCTCTAATGGGGCAAGCCGGGCCTGCAGAGCGTCCTTGGTCATGGTGTCGTCAAGACAATCGAGCGCCAGCGCCTCAAGCGCGTCAAGCACCGGCCTTTGCCAGATCAGATTGCGCAGTGGCGCCTGATCCTGCGAGCCTGTCTGCACCATCAGGGTCAGCGGAAACTGCCGCCCGACCCGGTCAACCGAAGGCATCATCACCCCCAGCACGCCCTGCGCCCCGGCCACCGAAGGTGCGAGAGCAAAGCGCCAGATCGGGGCGGACATATAACACTCTTCAAACCGCGCGGTCAGATTGGCCCGCGCGGCCACCATGATCTGCTGCACCCAGGTGTCCCAGGGTGTGACCATTTCAGATGCCGTGCCAATGCGAAAGAAATCGCCAAGCGCGGGCATTTTTCCAAAGGCCCCGAAACCGCCCATCAGAAGGCAGTCGGACAGGTGAAGGCCTTCATCGCTGGCAGCGCGAAGGCGTTGACCACCGACCCGGTCTGCATCTCAAATATCGCGATGCGGCCGCCGACGTTAAAGATGATGCGGCGACGGTCGGGTGCGTTGGTTGACCGGATCTCGGCACCGTCCAACAGACGGAACCAGCCCCACGGCCCATCTTTGCGCACACCGCTGTCAGCCCCGTTGATCGGCGGGTCAAACACAATCTGCGCCACCCCGACAGACCCCGGCCAGGTGATCGCTGTCGGCAATGGCTGGCCAGAGTTCTGGCCAAACTCGACGTTCTGGCCGTCGATGGTCAGCGTGACCTTCTTGGCATTGGGGTCAAGGGCCACCGGGGTGATCTGGAACGGCACGGCAGGGGCCGCCCCATTGGCAAAGAACGCGTCCTTGATGTCAGACGCCGCCTGCAGCTTGGCCAGAACATCGGGCGGAATCCCCAGATCGGCGCCGTTGACCTGCTTCCAGACCCAGGGCTTTTTGGTTGTATCAATCAGGTCTTTCAGGTTGGCGGTCATGAAGGTGTCGATCAGACCGCCCGGCCCGAACAATTTGGTGAAATCGGCCATCCCCATATCGGCCGCAGCCGCGCGGGTGAACGGGTAGGATTTGGCCGTCGACTGGCTGCAGAACGGCAGCACATCCGCCGTCCATTTCTGGTTCAGCGCAGCGCGTGCCCCATCAGCGGTGATCCCGGCCCCGCCCGTGGTGATCTGGCTGGACCAGCGTGCCAATGGCCCCTGAACCTGACTGGCTGCCTGTTGCAGGGCCGTCAGCGAATCTGCCACCGCATTGGTATCAGACGAGGTGCCCCGGAAGGCCACCTTGTTCATTTCCTGATAGACCTGCGTCATGGTGGCCATCAGGTTGTCAAGCTGCGAGGCTTGTCCGTCCGCCCGCAGCACCAGTTGGTGCAGCCAGGCAAAACGCTCTTCGACATAGGTGCCGGGCGGTTTTGGCGGGGGTTGGCCCGCAGCCTCTGCCGCCGATTTCAGCGCTGCCAGCAACATCCGGCCGCGCACCGAAACCACATCTTCAAGTATATCGGTGCCCACCGTGTTGCCGGATTCCGTCGCCAATGTCTTGGTGTCAATCGCGGCGGCGGCCACCGCCGTCAACTGGGTTTCCTTATCCACCGAATTCAACAGGTTGACGATCGGAGAGGTTGGTCCGGACAGGATGTTCACCACCTCTACCGCCTGTTTCAGGCTGGACAACGGCACCACGTCGATGTCGCCCAACAGACCGTCATACTTGGCGATATAATCGTTGTAATACAGGTCCAGCACGTCGCGGGTGATGGCGGCCAGCGCTGTGGGCGACTGGTCGGTCTTGACCTTGGGCCCCAGAACCCAGCTGTCCTTCTGGATGTTCTGCGCCACACCCAGGGCCTGATCCTTGAAGACCTTGTTGAAGCCGTCATAGGTGAAGATGCCGTCGATCCCCTCATTCAAAGGTCGGCCAGAGGTGCGCACAAAGGCCTTGTCCAGGTTCGGCCCGCCAATATCGGTCAGGCGGAACGCGGGCAGCACCGACGCTTCGGGCGAATGGATGATGCCGTTATAAACCCGTTGCGCGATGGGCAGCTTGGCGAGAATGGCCTGAACCTGTTCGACCAGCGGACCGTTCAGCGACACCGACTGCATCGGCTGGCTGATCAGCGCGTTGAGGTGGAACAAAAGGTCGGCCCGCACCGAGTCATTTTCGGTGCCGGGATACATCAGCTGCCAATCGGCGTTTTCAAAGCTGCGCACCTCGTCGGCGTTCATCGGGCCTTGCAGACCCAGCATCAGATAGACCTTCAGCGCATCATACAGCAGTTCCGGGCTTGCGATGTTGTTCTGCATCGTCTGTTCCAGCCGCAACAGCAGGCGCGGCAGGAAGATCGTGTTCAGGCTGGCGCGGTAGCTGATGCCGGTCTGGTTGGCCAAACCCGCGCCCTGATACAGGCCCCAAGTGAGCTTGTAGGGCGGTGAGAACGGGCTGGCCACCGCCGGATCAACCGCCGGCGGAATGGGGTTGACCGGCATGACGCGCAGAATGTTCAGCGCGGGCACCGTGATTGACGGATCGCCGTCTGCCACCGGATTACCCGGTATCGTGGCCGCCGCCGCCTGATAATCGGTGACCGATTTTTGCACGCCTGCCATCAGTTCGACATTGCCGAAATAGCTGCGCGCCCACAGGCCGCCCATCGAAAGCGCCACGACCAGCGTGGTCAGGATCGCGCCGAACTTCATGATCTTGTAGCGCCGTTCGACCTTGTCATCCGCCGACACCAGCCCTGCTTCGGGAAACAGAACCTCGTTGAACAGACGGGTCAGGAAAAAGCTGCGCCCGGTGCCGCGCCCGGTGCCCAAGGCCTGACGGCCAATGCCAAAGGTGCGCGCCATGCCCATCATCAGACGGTCAATCGGCGTGCCTTCCTGCGTGCCAGAGGTGAAATAGATGCCGCGCAGCATCTGGCGGTCTTCAAAGCGGCTTTCCTGAAACACTTCGGTCAAAAAGGCCTTGGCGACATTGCGCACCGAGGCGACCTGTGCCGGAAATCCCGCAATCAGGCTGCGGCGCTGGTGGTCGGTTTCGGTCTGCATCCGGTCCATCGACTGGGCGTTCAACTGGGTGATCAGCGCGGAAAACTCGCCGTCGAACGCCACGATCTGCTGGTCATCCTTCTTGCCCTTGGGCAAAGGCAGGGTAAAGCCCCAGACCTGTTCGCGTTCCTCTTTGCCAAGATTGTCAAAATATTCGGTAAAGCCCGCGATCATGTCGGCTTTGGTGAACAGCACATAGACCGGGAACTTGACGCCCAGCTTTTCGCGCAACTCTCCCAACCGGCGGCGCACGGCGCGGGCATGGCCTTTCTGCGTCGTCTCATCCTGCAAGGACAGGTCCGACAGGCTGATGGCAATCATCGCGCCGTTGATCGGCTGGCGGATGCGGTGCTTTTTCAACAGGTTCAAAAAGCCAAGCCAGGCCGCGTTGTCCTGTTCGGCATCGCTTTCCTGCGTGGTGTAGCGCCCTGCCGTGTCAATCAGCACGGCGTTTTCGGTGAACCACCAATCGCAGTTGCGCGTCCCGCCCACCCCGCCGATGGCAGACTTGCCCAACTCATCCGCCAAGGGGAAATTCAGGCCGGAATTCACAATGGCCGTGGTCTTGCCAGCGCCGGGCGGCCCGATCATCACATACCACGGCAGTTCATAAAGCGAGCGTCGCCCGCCCTTGGACTTTTTCAGCTTGGTCAGCGCGGACCGCATCTTGTCGCGCAGTTCGGCCATTTCTTCCGAGACAACCTCGTTTTCGGGGTTCTTTTCATCAACCCCTTTGACAATGTCTTCTTCCATCTGCTTGGCGTCATGGCGCCGCACGATCCAGACGATCAGCAGCGTGACAAGGCAGAACACCCACAGTACGGCAATGAAAATCCAGCGGCCAAACGGGTCGTCGAACGGGCGGAAGGCGTCAGTGCCAATATAGGGCGAAAAGTACCACACGCAGATCGACAGCACCAAAGTGACCAGCGGCAGGATGAAATAGATCGAGGTGAAAAAACGGCCCAAAGCCTTGAAGAATCTCATGTCAATTGCCCTCCGAGCTTTTCACCGCCAGGATTTCGATCCGGCGGTTGGCGCTGCGTCCTGCTTTGGTCGCGTTGTCGGCAATCGGGTCTTTTTCGCCGTGACCCTCTGCGATGATCCGGGTCGGGTCACCCACAATCGGAGCGATGATCTTCATCACTGCATCGGCCCGCGCCTGACTCAGTTCCTGATTGCTTTTGAACCGGCCTGAACCGATTGGCGAACTGTCGGAATAGCCAGCCACGACAATATTGCCCTTCTGGTCCTTCAGCGCCTCGGCGACGCGGGTGACGATGGGCATGAATTCCTTGCTGAGCTTGTCAGAGCCAGAGGCGAACATGCCGGTGCCCGACACCCGCACATCAATCGTATTGCTTTTCTGCGACACCGCCACCACGCCTTGCTTGATTTCGGGGGCAAGGAACGTGGTCAGGGTTGCCAGCTTTTCGACCTCTGCCTGCGGTTGTTGCTGCGGCGGGGGGGGCGGCGGGGTGACCTTGTTGGGCCGCAGCAAAGTTGGGGTGACACCAGTGTTAAGCGCTGCAACCTCGGCCAGAACCATGCCGCTGTTCTGGTTCAACAGATAGGTAAATCCCGCAAAGGTCAGGGCCAGCAGGGCGGCCGTCATCCCGATGGCAACCCAGACCGGGGTCCACGCGGACAGCTGCTTGTAGGGGCGCACGACCCCTTTCCAATGCGGAGAAAGATCACGCTCAAACTCACCCCGTTGGCCGCGGATGATCCGGGCGAGAGAGTTTCGGATCTGCATGTGACGGTCCTGCCCGCCATTTTCGACACGCAGACGGCCTTCAAAGCCGAGTGACAGGCACATGTACAAAAATTCCAACAGGTCAATGTTGGTGCCGGGGTCTTGTTCCAGCCGGGCCAAAAGATCGAAAAACCGGTCGCCGCCGACGGTTTCCCGGTGAAAGGTGCCAACCATCGACTGCATCGCCCACGACGATTGTTCGCCCCAAGGTGTGTTCAAAACCACGTCGTCGATTGTCGCACACAGCGCATAGCGCGCGACCTTGACCTTCTGCGCATCCTCACCTGCCTTCAGCGCGGCATTTTCAAACGCCCGCACTTCGCCCATCACCGACTGGCGCAGCTTTTCGGGGTCCATGTGCTGGGCGCGGTTGCGGATGCGGCTGACCAGCGACAACAAGGGCGTTGCAATCGCCACAAGCTGGTTGACCCCGGTCATCGTGATGGCGTTCGCCTCGGCATTGCCGCGCTGCTGCGACCCGCTGGAGGCTGGAACGCCCATCGCCTGCGACGCCTCTGGCCCCGGCGCCTGGGTGCCGTAGGTCTGATTGCCGCCGCCACCCTGACCGCCGCCGCCATACCCACCGCCCTGCCCGCCCCCGCCATAACCTTGCGGCTGAGCGGGCGCTGGCATCGGACGTTTGCCGCCCGGATTGGGGCGGATCACCGTGCGCTCGTGGTCATCGGGCTCGGCAAAAGGGTCATTGTTCGACATCAGATCCTCCCAACCGCCTTAACTTTGGCGGATCGCCCACAGCTCCATCGACAGCCCGGGATAGTCGCCGGACACGTGCACCGCAATTCCGCCAGAGGTGGTCATCTTGGCCCAATAGGGGCTGTTTTCTTCCAGCTGAAAGTAGACGACCCCGGCATGATACGGGATCTGGCGCGGGGCAACCGGCAGGGGCCGCAGACCAATCCCCGGAAGGGCAGAGTTGACCAGCGGCCTGATTTCCTCAACCGGGCCGATCTTGACCTGACCGGCAAAATGCCGCCGCACGTTTTCGTCCGGGATATCCGCCTTGACCGCCAGCACAAAACCGGCTGTCGACAACAGCTTGCGGTCGGCGATGACACCGACAGAGATGCCGTATTTGCGCGGCTCCAGCGGTATCGACACGGCGGTCTGCTCCAGAACTGACGACAGATACTGCCGCAGCACCCGGATCAACGGCGCGAAGGTGCGCGCCAGATCGTCGTGCTTATAGGCCGGTATGTCAGGCGCACGCTTGTCAGCCGCCATGAAGGTCGCAAGTTCACCGGCAAGCTTGACCCCTTCGGCAAAGAAATCAGCCGGGTGAACGTTTTCGACCGTGCCAAGATGCTTGATCAGGGGCAACATCCGGTTGCACACCATCAACAGCAGAAAGTCCTGAATCTCTGCCGCCCCACGGGTCGCACCGCCATCCGACAACCGACCCGCAAGGGCGGATACCCGGTGGTTCAGCATCCCCTCCAACTCACGCAGGAAAGACGCGAGGGGAAAGGCGGCGCGGATGTCCATGCAGGTGGGAACAAAGCCGCCGTCCAGCACAATCTCACGGTCCGGGCGCACTTCGATGATGCGGGCGATCGGGATGGCCAGCTTGTCGGCCATATCATCGACCGCCAGCGCAAACTGCAGGCGCATCTTGCCGACACCCAAGGTCACGGCCTTGCGGTCCAGGCTGACCGTATCGGTGACCTCGACCTCTGACGGACGCAGGCGGCTGGCCGACAATTCAGCACCCGACAGGTCAACCTCTTGCGCACCCTGCCGCCGTTGCGGCACGGTCAGCATCACGACGCAATCCTTGATATTGGCCGGAACCTCTAACGCGGGCGGGTGGTCATCGGCTTGCGGCACGCGAAACACCGCACCATCCTGCGTCAAACCAGACACCGTCTTCAACGCGATCTGGCCGACCTTCAGTGCCGCGTCGTCCAGTTCAAGCGTGGACACCCCCCAGGCATACGGCGTCACCCGCCGCGCAAGGCCCGCAATCAGCGCCTCGTGGTAACGGTCGGCTTGCTGGAGATGGTGGGGCTGAAGGAACAATCCTTCGGTCCACAATACCTTGCTGTCCCAGGACAATGGAGTCTCCCTTTTTCCCTCAGCTCTTGCCTTGGGCCTTGGCTTCCTTCAGCCGGGCCAATTGCGCCCGATAGGCCTGCGAGAATTCCCGGGCAAACAGCTCGTGAAAATCGTTTTCGGCCTGATCACTGATTTCAGCATACATGGCTTCGTAAGTTTCCCAATACTGGGCTTTGCGGTTTTTCATGAAGCCGCTGAACCCGCCGGTGCCTTCGATCTTTTCAGTCAGCACTTTGGGGTCCAGCTTGGCCAGAACGCCTTTCAGCGCAGCCTCCATGCCGGTGACCATGGCAATCTCGTGCGCCTTGATGTCTTCCAGCGCCTGGGTCGCAGCCTCATCCGCGGGCAGGTAGCCACGGGCGGACGGCTTGACCATCGACTGAATGGCCTGTTCGGGTGAGACAGAGAATTTCAACGGGTTGTTGCCGCCGGAATTCACCATGGTCTGTTCGATGCGGAATTCGGACTTGATCGAGGTCCGGGTCATCAGAATCTCGCGCAGGCCAATGATCATCGACTTCATCGTGCGGCCAAGGCGCACCATGGCGTCGGGCAGTTCGGCGTCGGACAGTTTCAGATCCTCTGCGCCCACCGCAATCAGAAAGGCGCGGGCGGCGTCAATCCCGCCAACCTGACCAGTCGGCAAGGTAGAGGCCATCGTCACCTGTGCCTGACGTGGCGGCGCTTTGGCAGGCTTGTCCAGTTCGGCAGAGGCGGCCGGTTTGCTTTTGGGGCTGGCTGAAGCGCTAAGGTCAGTCGCAAAGGGATCATAGGGCTTGGCGCTATCAGCGAACGGGTCAACCCCGGCATCCTTGCCGCCGTCCGTTGCCGCATTGTGCATGCCGCCCTGATCTACGGCACGCGTAGGCGAAGGCGGGGCTTGCGGCACAGGAACCGGCTGCGGTGCAGCAGCCTCAGGGGCAGGCATCGAAGGCGCTTTGGCCACCACTGGCGCAGCAGCGGGTGGGGCGCCAAACATCTCGTCATCCGGGATCGCCTGCGCCTTCGCGGCAGCCGCACGCGGGGCGGCGGCAGGCGGTGGCGATGCGCCGAAAATATCGTCGTCCGGGATCGCCGGACCGCGCTTGGCCGGTGCGTGGTTGTAAAGGTCCTCACCGGGGGCCATCGGCTTTTGCGCTTTGGCCGGGCTTTTTGGCGGGGTCGGTGCCAAAAGATCGTCCCAATCATCTGGGATTACCGACTTGGACGCCGCCTGACGTCCCGCAGGCAGGAAACTGTCGGTCACCGAAGCCGAGTGGTCGCGCATTGCGGGGCCCGAGGGCATTTCGGGCGCAGGCCCCAGCAACGGGCCGTCATCGCCCAAAGGTGGAAGCAACTCGACAAAATCTTCCTGCTGCTTGCGAAACTGCCCCGGCCCGGTTGGTTTCGTGTTGCCGCCCAACAGCCCGTCTAGAAAATCGCCGCCCGGACCGGCATCGTCCAGCAGTTTATAGGGGTCAGGGGCCGCATTGGCATTGCCGAACGAGGCGCGTTCCTGCGCCATCGGTGCCATCGGATCGGCAAACGACGGCCCGCCAGAGGTGATCTGCACGACCAGCTCATATGCGCCCATGATCAGCACATCGCCGTCATTGATCGGCGTCGCCGTCCGCCCCAAAGCCACTTTGCCGTAGTTCAGAAAGGTGCCGTTGGTCGAAAAATCGACCACCACCACATTGCCATTGTGGTTTTCCAGCGCGCAGTGGGTTTTTGAGATCATGCGGTCGGGGTCGGGCAGAACCACGTCGTTTTCCTGACCGCGCCCGATGGTCAGGCTGGGGCCGCGCATGACAATGGGCTGCCCGTCACCTGGCACCGCTCCCGAAGACTGAAACCGCAACGTCACCGCCATCTGTCCCTCAACCCCCGATGATCACCGTCGGGGCACCGACAACGATAGAGCCGCCATGTGCCGTTGGATCCCCCAAGCGGGCTGCAAACTTGCCACCAACCATAACCGTCGTCGATCCCTTGGCAATCGAGTCCGGCGGACCGACGCAGGTGCACATGTCGCCGACCGTCGCTTGCGGCATGCCCAAGGTCAGCACAGTCGGCACCCCCGGCGGCAGAATCGGCCCGCCAACATGCGGGACCGGTGGGACAGCGGGCGACAGCGCCGGGCACACATGCATATCTCCGACGCGGGCGGCAAACGGCATGATCAGGCTCCCTGCTTGGTTTTCTGCGACTCGACACGGCCCGAGCCACCTCTGGCGATATCGAGTGCCCGGTCAATCAGCAAGCCAGCAAATACATTGAGAGGTTTGCCGCTTTTCGCAATCGCTACAACGTTCATCGCAAAGGCAGAAACCTCTGATCCGCCCGGCGGGGCGGCGTGCTGGGCCAGATCGCCCGGCCCCAGCGTGCCGTCATGAAACTGCACCGCCATCGCGCAATGTTTGGTGTCATCCTTCATGCTGGCGTGCTGAACGGCGTGATGCGCCACCGCCCGGTTTTCCTCGGTCGGTTTGAAGACCCAGGCCTCGGCGGCGGCCAAAGGCGGCGGCACCTTGGCGCCGGGCACCAGCGTGTCACGTGCCGCAAGGCAGGCCCACCACACCCGTTCGCGCGCAGGCAACGCAATCGACAACAGCCGCATCATGTCAATCAGCGCGCCCTTTTGTTCCAATTCCGCCAGCACCACCTCAACCGAGGCGCTGGCAGGGGCCACAAGTTCTGCGTCAAGTTCAGCATTGGCATTCGACAAAAGCCGCGCCGCCGGTTGGCGGATCAATTTGGTCAGACCTGAGAAACGTTCGCTCATTTCATCACCCTCAATTGATATTCACGACGGAACCCATGACCGTCGTCATACCACTGGCTTTCACCTCAATCACCGCCGCCTTCATGCTGGCCTGACCATCTGCCGTGATGTCGACGATGGCACCCTTTATCTTTATGCCGGTCGTGTCGATGGTGATAGAGTTGCCAGCAACCGTCAACGTGATGGATTGCGCCGCCTCGATCTCGATCTTTCCAGCCGATGCTTTAACCGAAATGTTGCCCTCTTTCACCACGGTCGACTGGTTTCCCTTGGTCACCTCGGTGCTCATGTCGCCTTTTGAGACTTTGGTGCTTAGATTGCCCTTGGTGATCTCTATTGCCGTGTCGCCGGTGATCGTGGTGGTCGACCCACCCTCAACCACCAGCGTATCGCTTTTCTTGATCTTGGTTGTGCGCTGCCCCTGTTCGACGGTCAGGGTCATATCGCCGGTCTTTATGGTTTCTGTATGGTTGTGGTAGACCGTTTGCGTCAGATCGCCGGGATCTTTCTTTTCCATTCCGACGGTGATGACGGCGTTGTTCTTGATGATCTCTTCATAGTCTTTTTCGGACTGGAAGAAGATCTTTTCCTTGTCCTTGCTGTCATCCATCGTCAGTTCGTGAAAGCCGCCGCCGCCCTTGGTAGAGTTGGTGCGCAGGCTGATCTTGTTCATCTCGCCGGGCAGCGGATAGGGCGGCTTGTTGTTGCCGTTGTAAACCATGCCGGTGCAAATGGGGCGGTCGATGTTGCCGCGTTCGAACTGGATGATCACTTCCATCCCCATCCGGGGCACCGCGATGAAGCCGTAGTTCTTGCCGGTCCACGGCATGACGGTGCGCACAAAGCACGAGGTTTTGTCGTCTTTCTTGCCTTTGCGGTCCCACGGAAACTGCACCTTGATGCGGCCATAGTCGTCGGTGTGAATCTCGTCCCCGGCAGGGCCGGTCACCAGCGCTGTCAGAAGACTTGGAACTTCGGGCCACGGTGTGATGCGCAACGGCTTGAAGACTACGGCGTCTGGCATCACCTCAAACTCTGTTTCAAACAGCGCCATCTGGTCAGGGTAGCGGATCAGTTCTGACGCCCGCGCCACACGCTTGATTTCGGTCCCCGAACTTCCGTCGTCAAACCGCATATAGTGGGTCGAGCCGATCACCCGGTAAATCCCCTCAACCGAGGGGCGGTCGGGATGCACCAGTTTGAACTTCACCCCACTGCGGAGTTTAATGATGTTGCACAGGCCGGTGGCACGGTCAGCCTCTGCCGCATTGGCTTCGGCGATGTTGCGCGAATAGGTGTCCTGACCGACATCCGCGGTCTTGTAGTGGCCGCCGGACTGATAGCGTTCGATCTGGTTGAAGCTGTGACTGCCCGACGCCTTGGCGGTCGTGGCCTTCAGATCAGAGCTGGGGCGTTCAAAGTCATAGTCCCACAGCGTCACCTTGCCAGAGACGACTTTGCCGTTCACCGACCATTCATAGATCGTGTCAAAATCGGCGCGCACCTTGTCAACGATGTTGCTTTTGGTGAATGCGATTTCCCCCTGATCGGGATTGGTCATCGCACCATCCGCCAAAATCAGCTTTTCCACGGAACCAGAGTGATCAAAGAAGTAGTAAAGCCCGTCCTCCTCCATCAGGCGGCTGATGAAGTCAAAGTTGGTTTCGCCGTACTGCACGCAATATTCGCGCGGCGGATAGGTTCCGGCGGCCTTGACCGTGAAATCCGAAAAGTCCTGAGCGGCAAAGACGTCATGAATGACCTCGACCGTGGACTTGTTCTGAAAGATGCGGTTTTCCTCGCTGAGCGTGGTCATCCACAGCCAGGGCCGCAATTCAGCGGCATACACATCGCCGCCCTGTAGCAGGCCGATATCCTCAACCGAAATCACGATCGACGAAAACTTGAAGCCCTGCAATGTTTCCAGCGTGATGCGCTTGCCCAGAATGGTTCTGGGGTCAAAGCCGGTGTCTTTCGAGATGAACTCCATGCGCATTTCAGAAATCGTCGAGAACCGCTCCCGGACCCGTGCGCCAAGACAAATAAGGTCAGCGGCGCCGTCGCCGCTGAGCGTGATGAACAGGTTTTCGGTCTGTCTCAATTCAGCCATAATGGTTCAACCTCTGTACGGGCTGCGCCAGTGGCCCCAAATTAAGGCACCGCCACACATCCCACGCCACAGTCCTACATCTTTACTCTTTTGACCAAAGGTCTTTTCTCGTGGTCCGCCAAAAACCTGTCCCGGCGGACCTTGTCATTTATAAGGTACTGGTCAAAGGCTCGCCAGCAAGGCCGCAAGATCAGCGTCCATTTCGTCTTCGGCAGCAGGTTCGCTGTCGCTGTCTGTGTCGCTGGACTCGTCCGACGACGAGCCAAAGTCATCGTCAAACCCGGACAGCAGTGCCGCCAGTTCGGCGTCCTGCTCACTTTCAGCATCGTCCGACGCGGTGTCATCGCTGCCGGAGTCGTCCGTGCTGTCGTCATCCACCGGGGCGGCCTTGGGTTTGGGCGGCGGCACATCGGTCCAGAAGCCCAGCACAGACTCGCCGTTAAGCGCCTGAAACGACCCCAGACGCACCTCGTCACGCCCCTTGACAGAGATCACCGGCATATAGCCGCGCCCGATGCTGGCTTGCGACTTGGCCTGCGTCAGGTTGCGTTCTGTGCAGGGCAAAGCCACCTGATCGCCGTAGCGGTCCTTGACGTAGTGGTACGGCATCCCGCCCAACGACATGATCGACCCCAAGCCCAGCGAGGGGCCGTTTTTGCGAAAGCTGCGCGCCAGAAGGATGGCGACCAGCGCCACCGGATTGGCCCAGAGCATGCCCGACAGACCCTCTGTCTCGGTGAACTCTTCGAAGTCGAATTCATAGATCGGGTCGGTCTTGGCACCGTAGGGCCTGCGGAGCAGAAAGCGCGGTGAGACAAGGCCGACATAGCCCGCTTCCGGCATGGCGCGCAAAGTGTCCCACGCTTCGGCGACCATCGGGTGGCGGTCTTCCATCTTGGTTTCAAGGAAAGTCGGCGTGATGGCGGCAAAGAACGGTGCGCGCACATGCGCTGCCACCTTGGCGATGCGGCCTATCAGTTCGGCATGGGGCGGGGTTTCTTCGAACGTGTACAGCCCGCAGACCGCACTGAACGGGCCGCGCCCGTCCGGCGTGCTTTCGACCAAAAGCTGACAAAAGCCGGTTTCCGAAAGATCGTCCTGTGCCGCAAGATCCGCCGCCAATTCCTCGGCCGAGATATCATACAGCACGATATCCAGCTTTTGATCCGTCTCGATCGACCGGGTGATCAGGTCCAACATGCGCCACTGCGCCTCGACCGACTGGAATTCCGGGTGGTGCAGCACCAGACGCATCGCATCGGCAAGCGCTTCTTCAACCGCGTCTTTCATCGCCGCAGCATTGGGATCGGGCAAAGCCTGAATGAAAGGACCAACCACGCGCTGCATCAGATCTTCGGCAGCCGAGGCTTTGGCCCGGGTCTTGCCCGACCCGCCGACCAGCTTGGCAAAGTCTGACAGCTTGATGTCCGACGGCACCGAATTGCCCGCCGATTTGCGGGCGGGCGGATTGACCTTTTTGCCAAATTCCTTGCCCCATTCGCGCAGTTCGGTGACAGCGCCCTTGGCGGTTGACCCGGTTGCAAGACGGCGCTTCAGGGACACCAGTTCTTCGAACATCCCGACCTTGCCGAACAACTCATCCGGGTGCAGGTCGTCAACGCCGCCCAGATCGACCGCGATGCCCGCCCCCTTCTTGCCAATCGGCAAGACCAGTTCGGTGGCAAAGCCTGCGATCACCTTTTCAACCGTGTCGATGTCAAGCTTGATCGGACGCCGCTTGGCCAGATCCTCGCCAATCTCGACTTCGCCCTTGGCAGCACGGCCCGAAAAGTCACCCATCAGGGCAATACGGAACCGCCCCGGCGTGCCGGCACCAAGCGGTGGCTTGTCCAACGAACCAAAGTTCAGTTCAATTCCCACGTCTTTCGCCATGACCAGCCTTGCCCCATTCGGTTGCCGTTAAATGCGCGCCTGTTGCGCCAGACCTCTGCGCGGAACCGCCGCGCAGAGGCCGATGTTGTCAACCGCAGATCACGCGGCGTCCAGAACCGTGCCGTCAACCACCTTGGAGGTGATCTTGTCGTAGACATAGCCACCTGCAGCGTTGCCGATGCCCATTGCCAGATCACCCGCAGTGTCCGCGATGCCGTTGCCGCTGATTGGTGCAAGGCCCAGAACTGCAAACTTAAGCGCCTCGCGGAAAATCTTCAGGCCCTTCATGTCCTTCAGTTCCAGCGCCTTCATCCGTTCGCCCAACTTCTTGACTTCAGGCGCAAACTTGGCCGCGTCTGCGTAAAGTTTGTCGACCAGCAGCGCCTTCTTCTTCAGATCGGCTTCGTACTTGCCCATCTCCTTGTTGTAATTCTCGGTCATCTTCTTGATGTTGGCGGTCGCAACCGAAGCCGGCAGCGTCTTCATCTTCTTTTCCGCGTCCTTGATCAGATCGTCGGTCAGTTTCTTCTGCTCAATCTCGATCTTGGTCATGTTCTTCGACAGATCGTGGCAATCGACCACCATCTTGGAATATTTGGCCTTCATCGTGTCATAGCAGGTCTGTGCGCTTTTCAGCGACGGCTGCGAAATGCCAAGGAATTCGTTGAAGATCGCCGCCGTGACTTCGTTCAGCGCAAAGACGCCCTTGTTCTCGGCGGCTTTCTCGACGACGATCAGATGGCCTTCAAGCTCTTTCTTGGCGGTCTCAAAGTCGATTGCGATGCGCTTGATATCCTGGGCAATCTTGACCCCGGACTTGATAAAGCCGATGATCGCAAATGCCGCACCGGCCCCACCGGTCCACGGCGAAGACGCCATAGCGGCAATCGACACCGCCAAAGTTGCAATCGTGGCGATGATCGAGATTGCGACCTTGATCTTGAACTTTTTCCATTCCTTGCGATGGGCCTGAAGCTCTTCCCAGACCTTCTGGACGCCCTGCTCGGCGGCAATCTTGGCAACTTCGAAGTCTTTCTTCAAAGCTTCGTTCAGGCCGTTGACGTTCTTGACGATCTGCGAAACCGGAGCACCTTTTTCGGCCATGCCCTGGAACAGCTTTTCAAAAATCTTGATCTTCTCGTCGACCATCTTGACGGTCATGTCGAGAATTTCCTTGGCCTGTGCCTCGAACTTCTTGACGAGGATCTTGTCCTTGGACGCTTCTTTTTCAATCTCCGCCGGCAGTTCGACGTCGATGACAAAGTCCACAACTGGCGGCACGATGAACGCGCCTGCCGCTTTGAAAGTGATCCCCTTTTTGGAGATGATGTTCATTTTACCCATGTTAGTCCCCCTGTTTGGCGTTTTTCGAGTTCAGTCAAAGCTGTAGGTAAAGGCACCGTTGGTCACGTCGATGGCCACGCGGTTTACCTCGGCCCCGGCGATCATCCGGCGCAGGAATTCGCCGGAAATATCGGGCAGCATTGTGTTGGTCACGATGGCGTCGATCATGCGGCCACCGGATTCAACCTCGGCGCACCGGCTGACGATCTGATCCACCACCGCGTCGGTGTATTCGAACGGCACACCGTGAGCGGCGATGACACGCTTTTTGATGCGGTCCAGTTGCAGGCGGGTGATCTTTGCCACCATGTCGGGCGACAAGGGGAAGTACGGGATCACCACCAGACGGCCCAAAAGGGCGGGCGGGAAGATTTTCAGCAACGGCTCGCGCAGTTCCTTGGCAATCGCCTCGGGTGTCGGCATCAGTTCCGGATCGGCGCACAGATCGGTGATCTTTTCAGTGCCCGCGTTGGTGGTCAGCAAGATCATGCAGTTGCGGAAGTCGATCGACCGGCCCTCGCCGTCCTCCATCACGCCCTTGTCGAAGACCTGAAAGAAAATCTCATGCACGTCGGGGTGGGCTTTTTCAACCTCGTCCAACAACACGATAGAGTATGGCTTGCGCCGCACCGCCTCGGTCAGCACACCACCCTCGCCGTAGCCGACATAGCCGGGCGGGGCGCCCTTCAGCGACGATACGGTATGCGCCTCTTGATACTCGCTCATGTTGATGGTGATGACGTTTTGTTCGCCGCCATACATCACCTCGGCCAAGGCCAAAGCAGTTTCGGTTTTACCAACCCCCGAGGTGCCCGCCAGCATGAACACGCCAATCGGCTTGGACGGGTTGTCGAGACCGGCGCGAGAGGTCTGGATACGCTTGGCAATCATCTCCATCGCGTGATCCTGCCCGATGACACGGCGGGCGAGCAGGCTGGCAAGGTCGATCACCGTCTGCAGTTCGTCCTTCAGCATCCGGCCCACCGGAATGCCGGTCCAGTCGCCGACCACCGAACCGACCGCCATCGCATCGACAATCGGCAGGATCAGCGGGGTTTCGCCCTGCATCGCGGTCAGTTCTGCATTCTTGGCGCGCAGTTCAGTGGTCAGGGCCGCACGTTCCGCGTCAGTCAGGGGCGAATTGCCAACCGGTTCAGCAGCTTCCGATCCGTTGGCGGCTTCGGGCTTGGCGTCAACCTTTGCACCGCCCTCACGCAGTTTGGCGCGCAAGGCGAGGATTTCTTCGACCACTTTCTTTTCGGCTTCCCAACGGGTGGTCAGTTCGGCCAGACGGATTTCTTCCTGTGCGCGCACACCGGTCACCGTGGCGCGGCGTTCGATCACATCGTAACCCGCCGTTTCATCGCGGTTGATGATGCCCATTTCGGTATCCAAAGCCTCAATCCGGCGGCGGCTGTCATCGACTTCGGCGGGGACAGCGTGCTGGCTGACGGCCACGCGGGCGCAGGCGGTATCCAGCACACTGACGGATTTGTCAGGCAACTGACGGGCGGGAATATAGCGGGCCGACAGATTGACGGCGGCGGCAATCGCCTCATCCAGCACCTGCACGCGGTGGTGTTTTTCCAGCATCGACGCGATACCGCGCATCATCAGGATGGCCTTGGTCGGTGAGGGTTCTTCGACCACAACGGTCTGGAAACGCCGGGTCAGGGCGGGGTCTTTTTCGATATGCTTTTTGTATTCGGCCCATGTGGTGGCCCCGATGGTGCGCAAGGTGCCCCGCGCCAAAGCCGGTTTCAGCAGGTTGGCGGCATCGCCGGTGCCCGCCGCGCCGCCCGCTCCGACCAGCGTATGCGTCTCGTCAATGAACATGATGATCGGCGTGGTGGAGGCTTGAACCTCTTCGATCACCGATTTCAGGCGCGCTTCAAACTCACCCTTCATCGACGCGCCAGCCTGCAACAGCCCGACGTCCAACGCCAGAATACGCGCCTCTTTCAAAGCGGGCGGCACATCGCCCCGGGCTATCCGCAAGGCAAAACCTTCGACCACGGCGGTTTTGCCCACCCCGGCCTCACCGGTCAGGATCGGGTTGTTTTGCCGACGCCGCATCAGGATATCAACGACTTGGCGGATTTCTTCATCCCGGCCCACAATCGGGTCCATCTTGCCATCGCGGGCTTGCTGGGTCAGGTCGGTGCAGAACTTCTTCAGCGCCTCTTCCTTGCCCATCGCAGCCGGTGCCATCGCACCCGACTCTTCGCCCGGCGCGCCAGTGCCGACATGGCTGCCATCGGTCGCCATCTGGCCCTCTTCCGGGGAGCCATTGACGGCTGCAGCGAAATTCTCGGCCAGATCATCCGGCTTGATCTTCTTGAATTCGGGTGAGATCGCAAACAGGATGTTGCGCAGCGAGGGCGTCTTCAGCATCCCCAAAATCAGGAAACCTGACCGCACCTGCGACGCCGAAAACAGCAATGATCCCCAGACCCAGCCGCGTTCGGTGGCATCTTCCAGATGTTCCGACAGATCCTGAATAGACGAGGCACCTCGCGGCAAGGCATCCAACGCGCGCTGCATGTCGGCGATCAGCTTGGCCGGGTCAAGTTTGTAATATTCCGCAATCCGGTGCAGGTCGCTGTTCTGGTTCTGCAGGATCTGGTGCAGCCAATGCACCAGTTCAACATAGGGGTTGCCCCGCAATTTACAGAACACCGTTGCCCCCTCGACGGCCTGATAGGCCAGACGGTTCAACTTGCCGAACAAGGCGACGCGGCTGATTTCGCTCATTTAATGGCTCCGGGAATTGGGGGCTTGGGCATTGCGCTTGCGGCGCAACACATGGGGCGGGGACAGGTAAAGATCGTTGGCATCGTGGCCCGCATCACGGCGAACCCCGACCCATGTGGTCTGGCCAAGGGCGGCGTTCATGCCCCCCAAAGCCGCGCGCGGCACTTCCGAAGCGCGCAGGATCAGGTTCACATCCCAATCCAGTGCATCACCGACAAAGTTGCGCACAATAGCCTCAAGCCGTTCCAACGCGCCCAGACCGGGCATGAAACGGCGGTAATCGGGCAACGACAACGGCCCGACCAGAATGCGGAATTTCGAAGCCCGCGACCAGACCCGCGTGCCGATAGAGGTCGATTGGCCCAAGCCAGCGGATTTGCCCAGTTGCCAGCGGTCATCCGGTTCAAGGTCCAGCCAGCAGCCGACGAATTGCTGCAGATGCACCGGCGCCTCGAAAAACGATTGCAGCAGCGACACCAATCCCTCGGCGGTCTTGGTGCCAGAGGCCATATGCCCCGCGAAATAGCGCTTGGCCATGTCAGGCATCAGGTCACGCTTGGCCAGACCTTTGCCGTAAAACCCCGAAATCGCCGCAACCTTGCGTTCAAACGGGTCCTGTTCGGGGCGGTCAAAGCTGGGTGCAGGCTGGCCTGCCGCCCAGGCCCGGTAAAACAGGCTCATCAGACGGTGGGTGAACGTGTTGGCAAAGGCGATGAACGTGGTGTCGCGGTGGTTGCGGCGGCGCTCGCGGGCAAATTCGGTCAGGTGCAAGGGCAACGGCCCCATCGGCCCGAACAGGCCAAACGCGCGGTTGGTCAGGATTGACGGGCTGCCCAGCTTGAAATCGGAAATGGTCGACGTTGGAAACGCCAGTTCCGCCTCTTGTCCCAGACGCACAGGGTCCTGCGCCGCCCGGCGTGAGGTGCCAAGGCGGGGCTTGTCGGCATAATGCGCCTCGATGATCCGAAGCGCGTGGAAGATATGAAACTTGGTCGGATTGGCCTGAAGCTGCGCGAAAAGCGTCAGATCATCCGACCGAGCCCGCTCTCCGGTCGCCATCGGGTGATCTCTCCGCGTTGTTGGGTTGAAAGGACTGTCTCGGTAAACGAGTTGATCGTCACATATTTGCGGAAAAACCGCTCCAGCACAGAGGCAAGGACGTAAACCCCTGACCCGTCAAAGAAACTTTCGTCAAAATCCAGCTTGATTTCCAGACCCCGCACGGCGGTCGACAAAATCTCGTCGGTCATGCGGCGCACGATGGGGCGGGTCGCGATGCCGCGCATCCCCTCCATCTGTTTGATGATCACACGGTCGCCGCCGGGCGCGTAAAGCCCGATCAGTTCGCGCAAGGCCTCTGCACCGCCCTGCCCGCCTTCGCGGTCGGTGATCGACAGGTAATTCAGGCTTAGATGGCTGATCAGGCGCCACGCCGTCTCGCCCTGGGCAATCGTCGGGCGCGGTCGGGTCGGCGATACGATGGTTGACACCGACAGAACCGGTCCACCGTCGGGCAAATGAAACGCATCCTTGCCGCCGGTTGAAAGCAGCAAGGGCAGATCGCGGTTGGTGCAAAGCCCGGTCACCGAAAGCTGGCTCAAGTCAGACCCATAGGGGGCTTGTGCCGCATCGACCAAACTTAGATAGACCTCAGACCCCAGATACGAGGTCCGAACCCCGCGCAACCGTTCCTTTTCATTCCGCTGCCGCATCCGGCGGTGGATCGTATAATAGGCCGGGTGGTTCTCGCCTGCTGCCGTGATGTCGGTGGCCGAATAGAACGGGCGAAACTCTGTCTCTTCATTGGTCTTGGCGGAAATCCCGGTCACGCGTGAGATCGAGAACACCTCGTAGTCCAAGGGCGCGGTGCGGTTCGGCGTCACATATTGTTCGGTGTCGGCGGTCGCCATGTGGACCCGGTCAAAGGCGCGTTCAAACAGGTTGACGGCAGGCACCGCGTTCAACACAAAGCTTTGCTTGCGCACACAGGCGCCATTGTCGGGCAGCGTGTCGCCCAACAGCAGGTACAAATCGACATCCTGCGCCTCTGCCCGTTTGATGGCGGGCAACATGCCGGTCAGTTCCACAAAATGGAACCGTTCGGGCATCGCGAAATATTCCTGCAACAGACGGTAGCCGTCAAAAGAGCGGCGCGGCGTTGGCAGCAACGCCTCATCCTGCGTAAATCCCTTGGCCACGCTGGTCGCTTTGGGCAGGCTTTGGGTCCAATCGGCCCGCCGGTCGGTTGACCGCCCCACCATGCCTGTGACGCGGGTGCACAAAGCCTCGTGCAGGGTCCAGGGTTCGGCGGCCTGACCTGACAGGTGCAAGGTCAAACTGTTCAACGGCAGTTCATTCATCTTGCCGCCGTCCAGCCGCCGCAACCGCAGCCTGATCCCGGCCCGCGCCGGCGTATCGCGGCTGACCCCGGCTGCGACCAGACCACCCCGGCTGTCGATATATTCGGCTTCCGAGATTTCGATCGGCCACAGCGTCAGATCAGCGGCGGTCCTGAAAATGCACGCGGTCTGTTCGCCGTCAATCTGACGAGAGCGCAACCGCGCCCCGCGTTTCATCACATAGCCCTCCTTGACGGCGGCATTGGTGATGTCAGGTTCAAGCCCGACGATCATCATCGACGGCACGGGGGCCAGAAAATGCGGATAAATGATCTCTAGCAGGTTTGACGTAAAGGCCGGGAACTGCATCTCAAGCGCCAACTGAACCCGGGCCGACAGGAACGCAGTGCCCTCCAGCAGACGTTCAACATAGGGGTCCAGCACCTCCATGCCTTCCAGACCCAGACGCGAGGCGATCTTGGGGTATGACGCTGCAAACTCTGCCCCCATGTCGCGCAGGAAAGCCAGTTCGCTTTCGTAATGGGCCAGTAGGCGGGTATCCATCAGCCTGACCTTTCCAGAGACACTTCACCCGTCGTCACATCGACGGTTGACCGCAGGTACAACTGAATCGGGATCGGGTCCGCCCACATATCTGCACGGATATCAAAGCTGATCACCGTATTGCGTGAGACATTTTCGGTGCGGATATCAACCCGGGCCGACCCTTTGCGGATGCGCGATTCGAAATTCTCAATCGCATTGACAATCGACTTGCGGATCGTGTTCGCCCGGTCTTTAGAGGCAAAGTCTCCCGCCACTTCCCGCACGCCGTAGTTGATCACGGCCTTTGTGGCCAAGGGGTAACGGGCCGCATCAATCCAGCCTTCGGCATTGTTGGTATTCAACAGCCACGACAAATCGCGCTGCACGATATCGCGCAGACGGCGGATGTCGATCACCCGCGCATCGCGGCTTTCGTGCGGGTTGGTCGGGTCGTCATCGGTCAGCCGGTCCAAAAGGGACGGTTGCAGCCGCTCGGACATCATCTTGTCCGCCATGGCGCACCTATTCGCTTGCGTCGAATGCGATCAGCCGGGCATCCAAAAGCGCCACATCGCCCTGATCGGTCGACAAAAGTTTCTGCCCAAGGCCCACGAACGTCTCAGCCCCGGCATCAGTCCAGCTGGTCGCACGCGACAGCTTTTCACCCGCATCGCCTTTTTGCCCGCTGAACGGATAGCGCGACGGCAGAAGTGCGACGACCGACCCTTCATTGGCCAGTTTGATGTTGGCCGCCGTCCAGACCGCATCGCGCAGATCGGTCGGCGGGTCAAAGGTGATCGAGCGGATTTGCCCGAAAGGCAACCAGAAGTAGCGCCCGTTGATAATTGCCTCAAGTACCGGGCCAAACCGCATGTCAGCATCGGCAATCCAGTCAAACCGCGCCCCGTCCATATCACCGGCCGAGGCGGGGGCCGCGTCAAACGCCTTGGCGCGCAGGTCGGCCGCCGCCGCAACTTCGCCTTTGGCCTGCAATTTCTGCGCCTCGATCAGCCAGGCCAGCCACTCTTGCGGCTCACCAAAGATCAGGGGCGCCTTGTCACCGGCGAACACCTTTTCGCGGTAGACTTCACAAATGATTGCCTCACGGTAGGCCTGACACATCTGCAGAGCACCGGGGTCAAGTTCGCCGCACACCTTCAGCTGCCGGATCGCACGGTCCCATTGGCCCAGTACGCACAGCAATTGAAACAGGAATATCCGCAGCTTGGCATCGCCCGGCTTGGCCTTGACCAAAGTCTGCAACGCCGCAAGAGCGCCTGCCGGATCGCCGGATTTCAACAAGTCTTCGGGCGTCATGGCGCGCGTGCTCCGCAAATGTAAGGGTCCTTCCGGCACCGGACAAACGCCCGGTGCCGGAAAGCATGTCAGTCAGATCAGCCCATTTCGCCAGCGCCGATGTCCCACTTGAAGTTCTTGAACGTCTCAAGCTTGCCGCCCTTGGGGTACTTGTATTCGATCTCGATTTTGGCAGCGCGGATGTTCCAGTCTTCCTTCGGAATGTCATCCGACGAGGCGGTGACGTTGTACCCCTGGATCTGCGCGTCCGTCAGGGTCCACAGTATGTAGGGCTCCAGCGCCACGGCGGCGTCTTCGTTCGCCTTGCACTGGTGGATTTCGACTTTGGCAAGACGCTTGCCGCCGGCCACGTGGAACATCAGGTCAATGGTGTGACGCCCGAATTCCGAAGAAAAGGTCACGTCCTTGAAGACGGCCTTGCCGAAACCACGGGTGACAACGCCACCTTCCTGTTCGGAATGACGTTCCATTCCGAAACCGATGCTTTCGACCACGATCCAGTCTTTGTGCTTTTTCTCGATCGCGTCGCCGACGATCGTATCAATCTTGACGAATAAAGTGTTAGCCATTTTTCACGTCCTTCAGTTGAATGCCCTTTGGGCATAGTGTGAACCAGTGATGCACCCGACCCTGTGGGATCACGCGCCTTTTTCCGACGGCAGTTTGGACACCAGACGAAGCGAGATCGAAAGGCCTTCCAGCTGGTAATGCGGGCGCAGGAAGAACTTCGAGGTGTAGTAGCCGGGGTTGCCCTCGACCTCTTCGACCACAACTTCAGCGGCTGCCAAAGGCTTGCGCGCCTTTTCAGATTCGCTGGAGATTTCGGCGTTGAAGTCGACGTATTTGTTGATCCAGTCCTGCAACCAGGTCTGCATCGCTGCGCGGCTCTTGAAAGAGCCGATCTTGTCGCGGACCATGCATTTCAGGTAATGCGCAAAGCGGCAGGTCGCGAAAAGATAGGGCAGACGGGCGGCCAGGTTTGCGTTTGCGGTTGCATCCGGGTCGTCGTATTCGGCCGGTTTGTGCAACGACTGCGCGCCGATAAAGGCTGCCACGTCGGTATTCTTGCGGTGAATCAGCGGCATCATGCCGTTCTTGGCCAGTTCTGCCTCGCGACGGTCAGAAATCGCGATTTCGGTCGGGCATTTCTGGTCAATGCCGCCGTCATCCGACGGGAAGGTGTGCGACGGCAAGTTTGGCACCGCACCACCCGATTCCACGCCACGAATCCGCGAGCACCAGCCGTATTCCTTGAAGCTGC
Organism: Rhodobacterales bacterium; assembly: GCA_038231775.1. GTDB lineage: Bacteria > Pseudomonadota > Alphaproteobacteria > Rhodobacterales > Rhodobacteraceae > Stagnihabitans. The sequence continues at coordinate 31,515 of JBBRKS010000023.1, forward strand.
GGTTGATGTTGACCGCCATGCCGTAGGCCGCATTGACCCAGCCGTAGGCATTGTGGTCCTTGCCATCGACTTCTTCTTCAAAGGCAAAGGCTTCGACCGGGTCGGTTTTGGAGCCATAAGGCAAACGTCCCAGAAAGCGCGGCATCGCAAGACCGACATACTTGGAATCTTCGCTTTCCCGCAGGCTTGTCCAGGCGGCATATTCGGGCGTCTGGAAAATCTTGGTCAGATCGCGCGGGTTGGCCAGTTCGGTCCAGCTTTCCATCTGGAACAAGGATGGCTGAGCCCCGGTGATCAAAGGCGCGTGCGCTGCGGCTGCCACCTTGGCCATCTCACCCAACAGTTCGACGTCGGGCGGCGAGTGGTCAAAGTAATAGTCGGCAATCAGCGTGCCGTAAGGCTGGCCGCCCAATTGACCAAACTCTTCTTCATACAGCTTCTTGAAGATCGGCGATTGGTCCCAGGCGGTGCCCTTGAACTTGCGCAGCGTCTTGGACATGTCCTTTTTGGAGATGTTCATCACGCGAATTTTCAGGTTCTCGTCGGTCTCGGTGTTGTTGACCAGATAGTGCAGCCCACGCCACGCACTTTCCAGCGCCTGAAAATCGGGGTGGTGCAGGATCTGGTTGACCTGTTCGGTCAGCTTCTTGTCAATCTCGGCAATCATGCCTTGAATCGACTTCAGCGCGTCGTCCGAAATCAAGGTTGTGTTGGCAAGGGCCTGTTCGGCCATCGTGCGGACGGCTTCTTCAACGGCAGATTTGGCCGCTTCGGATTTCGGACGGAATTCCTTGTTCAACAGCGAGGAAAAGTCCGACATCTCAGTGGTTTGGACGCTTGCCTGTGCGGCATTTTGCGAGGTTTCAGCCATGTGTCACTCCTCCGCCGGCTCGTCGCCCTTGGGGGCGGCGGCCAAAGATTTCAGCAAGGCAGGGTCCTTCATGACCTGGCCGATCAGCTCTTCAGCGCCGGTCTTGCCATCCATGTAAGTCATCAGGTTGGACAGTTGCGTGCGCGCTTCCAGCAGTTTGCGCAGCGGTTCAACCTTTTTGGCGATGGCGGCAGGGCTGAAGTCGTCCATCGATTCAAACGTGACGTCGACCGCCAGATTGCCCTTACCCGTCAGGGTGTTGGGCACAGCGAAGGCGGCGCGCGGCTTCATCGACTTCATCCGGTCGTCAAAGTTGTCGACGTCGATTTCGAGGAATTTGCGGTCGGCCACGGCGGGCAGCGGCTCTTCGGACTTGCCGGACAGATCGGACATCACGCCCATCACGAAGGGCAACTGCACCTTCTTTTCAGCGCCGTAAAGTTCCACATCGTATTCGATCTGTACCCGGGGCGCCCTGTTCCGCGCGATGAACTTCTGCGAACTGGTGCTCATGAAACGCTCCTTGGTATGGGTTTATGGGGTCTGAGTTTGGGGTTTTGGCAGGTTTGGTTTTCGGCAGATTCGGCTTTGGCAGCTCGGGCTTTGGTCCCTGTGCAAGGCCGCTTTATCAGTGTCTTCGGTGTCTGAACCGTCTTTATCTGGAACGGTCCGTCTATCGACCGTCAGTGTCTAAGCCGTCTTTTTTAGTCATCGTCGTCGTCGGACTCTTTGATTCCGCCGATGTTTCGTACCGAGTCCAGCCCATCGGGGGCCATATCTTTCATGATCGTCATGAAATCGGCCCCGACCAGCCGCTTGGCGCGTTCAAGGATGATCGGCACCGGGCTGGAGGGTTCGTAACGCTTGAAATAGTCAATCACACGGTCCAGCGTGGCGCGGGCATCCCCGGCGGACTCGACTGACCCTGACATACCACCACCACCACCACTGCTGCGTCGCGGGGTCGCATCGCCACCGCCAGCCGCAAAGCTGCCCGTGTCACCGGCACCCTCATCCTCGGCTGCTGCAGGCTCTGGTTCGCCGGCCACATGCTCTGACAAATGGCGCACGATCTGCTGCATCATCTTGTTGATGTCGGCATAGGTGAACGTGCTTGCGACACCTGTATCACGGATCACACCGGAAATCTTGCGATCAATCGCAAGGATATCGGCCTGCGCCTGACGCGCGGCGGCCAACAACGTCGTCAGCCATTCCACCGGGCTGTCCGCAAAGGCAGCCTTCACACCGGCGCGGTCAAATTCGGCCCGCGCCCCTTCGGCAACCGGCACCTCACCGTAAGCCTGCTGGATGGTCAACAGGGTTGCGCGCCCGAATGTCCGGCTTTGGGTCAGCGGCGTGCGGCGCAAATAGCGCCGTGTCCGGTCCAGATCGTTAAGCCCCCAGACCGCACTGATGCGAAAGGTCGGGTCGTTGTCATCTTCGGCGTCCAGTTGCGGATGGCAGGTGTCCCAGTGTTCATCCAGACACCGACGGATATAGGCCACGGCATCGGCAAAGCCCGGCAACCCCTTGGTGTTCAGCCGCGCATTTGCCAGGATCACGGCGGCCCGCAGATCATGGCTGCGCCCCAGCATGACCAGCGAACGGCTTTCAAGGTCCTTGAAATCTGGCTCTTCGCCCGCGAGGATCTCTTTACCAGCCTGACGCTCTTCACCGGGCACAGCCAAGCGCTGCAGCTCCATGAAGTCCGGATCGTATTCGAGATTTTCCCCGCTTGCGCCGTCGCTTTCGCGGGCGGCCAACAGCGCGTCCAAATCCATCAAAGCCTCCCAAACCCGGTCTTTGCCGGGCTTCAATTCATTTCCAGCCGCCACGCTGTACCCACCGCAAGGCGCTCGGTCCTGCTGCGTCCACAAGATAACTTACAAATCGCCCAACAAACCGGGCACCCGACTACTCTTTCGGATATACAGACTACATCGTGTCCCCTTCTGTCAATCGTCTCGTTCAAACTTAACCATTTTCGTTGCTGAAGGCGGGTTTAGCGGCAAAAAATTCTGGTCGGGCAACCATTTGTCTGCTGTTGACCGCCAAAACCGGGCCGAAAATCCGACTTGATGCAGGTTAGGACGTCATTGAATCAGGCGCCGGATGGAATCGAGGGCCACACAGGTTTGCGCCGCGCATGGTCGCAGCCTTGTCGGGGCATCCACCGCTGCACACCAACGCTGCACTCAAGGGCAGTCGGCAGCCCCCCAGGCTTTCAGCGTCAGTTTGAACGCACCGCCAAGCGGATGCTGACCAACCAAAGCCGAGGGGGTAGCCTCTTTGACGTAGAACTTGGCCTGATCGCACAAGGCGGGCTTGGTCCATTTGTGGCAGGCGACGCAATGCTGACCCTGCCACGCCTCGTTGGGCAGGCCTTCGATCGGGGTGAACAAGGGTCCGGTGGCGATCAACGTCTCGATCGACTGGCCCTTGATGGCAGCGTCCCCTTCGGTCAGCGGGCCAGAGAAGGTCACAGCCTCGGCCGCAATCGCCACCGCCATCGTCGCAGGTATTTCATCGGTGGCAGCGCTGGCAGCCGGCGCTTCGGCAACCGGAGTTTCGGCAGCCGGGGTTTCAGCAGCAGGCACCTCGGCAGCTGAAACCGCAGGGGCTGGTCCGGCCTGCGCCGTCACAGCGCTTTGCATCACCTCTTTCAGCAAGGCGCGGGCGTCGGCAGCATGGGCCGATTTGGGATAAGTGCTTAAAAACACCATGATCTGCACCGGATCACGCGCAAGGCTGGCGCTGGCCCATTGTGTGTCATCGTCCAAAGCGGCGGGGTTGCCAGCCGTATTGCCACTGCCAAGGTTGAACTCCCCGGTCAGGCCAGACGCCTCCCACGGGCTTTGCTGGCCGCCGGTTGCTTGCAGAACCGCGACCCGCACATCGCCAAACAGCGCATCAAAGCTGGCCTCCGGCCCGGTCAGCCGCGCCGCTAATGCCGAGGCATAGGCACTGCGCGCCCCCGAAATCGCCACCGACACCGTGTCAGGCTGGGCGGCATAGGCGGCAAAGACACCAGGCGGCACCGACATCTCTGCCAACCCGTCACCAAGATCGGCCACTCCCGGGAACGGATTGGCCCGGCTGGCATCCAGAATGACAAGGTTGGTGCGCGCCCCGGCATTCGCCATCTGCTGCAGCAAAGCCTGCGCATCGACCGCCACAAGCGACAGGTCCGACGCCCGGGTCAACTGCACATCAACCGGCAAAAGATAGTTCTGCCCCAGACTTTGCACGCCTTGGCCTGCGTAAAACACCAGTCCCGTCGCATCCGGCCCCGCACCGCGCAAGCGCTTGTCAAAAGTGCTGAACGCAGTGCGCATCGTATCCTGATTGGCATTCTCGATCAGCGTCACCTCAAACCCCACCAGCTTCAGCGCCTGCGCCATCTGCCGGGCATCGCCGACAGCGCCTGGCAGGACGGGAGCCGCTACATAAGCGCTGTTGCCGATCACCAAAGCCAGCCGCGGCTCTGCCTGAACCAGACCCGCAAGTGCCAGCCAGACCATCACGCCCCAAAGCAACTGTCTCACCCGGTTTCCCCCGCTGCCTGCCGTTCGCCTGCCAACACTTGCGCGAACGTACCCCGACCCTTGCGCAAATCGCCCCGTCTTTCAATGGCACTTTCAGACCCGCGCAGCAGACCTGAACCTGCCCCCCGGACCCGGTTGCAAAACCCCGCCTTTGTGTTGCTTTCTGCCCGCGAAAGCGCATAGTCACCCGGAAAATTACCAAGCGCGCCGCCCGTTTTGGGCAATGACGGAGACCCCGATGCCTGTGCTGTCCCGCCTTCACGCCCTGTTTGCCGTTTTGCTGATGCTGTGTGCAAGCCCGGTTCTGGCACAGGACAGTCCGTTTGCCG